>USTJ01000030.1 GCA_900557585.1 uncultured Eubacteriales bacterium | reverse complement strand
TATCGACTTCGTTCGTGCTGCCGGTTTTGGA
The DNA here is from genome assembly GCA_900557585.1 of uncultured Eubacteriales bacterium. Lineage (GTDB taxonomy): Bacteria > Bacillota > Clostridia > Christensenellales > UBA1242 > UMGS2069. The sequence goes on along the minus strand of USTJ01000030.1, from coordinate 7,622 downwards.
AAAACAACAACAATTTGCGAAAGAAGCATGCTTGAACACTTTATCCGCAACACTCTCAATGAAAAATCAAAAAGAGTTATGGCAGTTCTTGATCCAATTAAACTTGTCATCACCAACTATGAGGGTGAAGATGAAGAAATTGAACTTACCGACTATCCACAAAAAGAAGAGTCAACCAAACGTAAATATTATTTTGGCAGAGAACTTTATATTGAAAGAAGCGACTTTGAAATTACTCCTCCACCAAAATATTATCGTATGTATGTTGGAAACATGGTTCGTTTGTTTGGCGCATATATTGTGAAATGCACTGGTTATGATTTGAACGAAGATGGAAGCGTTAAAACTGTTTATGCCGAATATGACAAATTAACAAAATCTGGTTCTGGAAGCCAAGTAAAGGTGAAGGGAACAATCCATTGGCTCAACGCAAAATATGCAAAGCCATGCGAGGTTAGAACATTCTATAACTTGCTTGCAGATGAAGAAAGTGCTTCAACAAACGAAAGAACAGTTCAAGACGAAATCAAAATCAATGAACACAGCGTTGACATCAACAAAAAAGCGCTTGTTGAAAGTTTGATTGATTATAATCTTGATGACAGATATCAATTTATGAGAAATGGATACTATGCTCTCGACAACAAAGATTCGACTGCGGAAAACCTTGTGTTCAACCAAGTTGTTGGGCTTAAAGACTCATATAAACCACAATAAAAGAAGGAAACAAAATGAAAATTACAAGTAAACAATTAAGGGAAAAATGGCTGAATTTTTATAAGGCTCGTGGACATGTTGACATTGGTGCTGTTTCACTTATTGGTGACGGTTCAACTGGCGTAATGTTCAATGTTGCAGGAATGCAACCACTCATGCCATATCTTCTTGGAGCAAAGCATCCAAGCGGAAAAACAAGACTTTGCAATGTCCAAGGTTGTGTTCGAACAATCGACATTGACGAAGTTGGTGATGAAAGCCATTTCACATTTTTTGAAATGATGGGAAATTGGAGCCTTGGTGACTATTTCAAAAAAGAAAAAACCGCTTGGTCTTTTGAATTTTTGACAAAAGAACTTGGCTTTGATCCAAACAAAATTTGTTCAACAGTTTTTGCTGGTAACGATGTTGTTGCTCGCGATGATGAGGCTGTTGAGTGTTTGGTGAACGCGGGTGTTAAAAGAGAAAATATCTATTTCTTGAAAGATAACTGGTGGGATTTGCCAGGAACTGTGAACACTCCTTGTGGCCCAGACAACGAATGGTTCTATCCTCGCTATGACAAACCTTGCGAGAAAGGCGACAAGTGCGACGTTACTTGCGAATGTGGCAGATGGGTTGAAATTGGAAACGATGTTTATATGCAATATAAAAAGTTGCCAGACGGAAGCGTTACTCCACTTAAAAACAAAAACGTTGACACAGGTTTTGGTTTTGAACGTCTTTTGATGTATGTAAATGGTCTTACAGACGGCTATAAGACAGACCTTTTCACCGAAGTTCTTGCATTTTTGGAAAACCAAATTGGTGCAAAATATGGTGAACATCAAGAAACAACAAAATCAATGCGTATCATTGTTGACCATATGAGAACTGCCGTAATGCTTATTGGTGACGAAAAGGGAATTTTGCCAAGCAATGTTGGTGCCGGCTATATTTTAAGAAGACTTCTTCGCCGTGCAATCCGCCATGCAAAAAAGATTAACCTTGACCCAGACAAACTTCTTGACGTTGCAAAAATCTATATTGAAAAAGTTTATGAAGATAGTTATCCTTTGCTTGTTGAAAAAGAAGAATATATTCTTTCTTCAATCAAGGCAGAGGTTGACAAGTTCCTTAAAACCATTGAAACTGGAAACAAAGAGTTCGACAAACTTGTTTCAGGACTTCAAAGAAAAGTTGAGTTCATGAAAAAGAACAATCCAGAATATAAAGAAACCGAGGCAGACAAAACCATAAGCGGAAAATCTGCTTTCAGACTTTATGAAACCTATGGCTTTCCAATTGAAATGACAATTGAAATGGCAAAAGAACTTGGATATAGCGTTGACGAAAAAGGCTATGAAGTTGCGCTTAAAGAGCATCAAGACCTTGCAAAAGCAAGTGCGGAAAAAGCAAAAAGTGGTCTTGCATCAACTGGTGAAATTGAAACAAAATATCACACAGCAACCCACCTTTTGAATGCTGCTCTCAAACAAGTTGTTGGTGAAACTTCTCACCAAATGGGTTCAAACATCAATGCTGAACGTCTTCGTTTTGACTTTGCTTGCGACCATAAACTTTCAGATGAAGAAATCAAAAGCACCGAAGACCTTGTAAACAGTTGGATAAAGGCAGACTTCACAGTAACTCGTGAAGAAATGAAAAAAGAAGACGCTGTAAAAGCGGGCGCAGAACATCAGTTCATCGAACGCTATCCAGCAGTTGTTTCGGTTTATACAATTGGAAATGTTTCAAAAGAAATTTGCACAGGACCTCATGTTGAGCACACTGGCGTTTTGGGACATTTCAGAATCAAAAAAGAAGAGGCTTCTTCTTCGGGCGTAAGAAGAATCAAGGCCGTGCTTGAAGACAAATAATATTGAAATATATAACAATATATGATATAATATATATAATAAAATTTGCGGAGGTGTGCAAATGAAAAATAAATTACTTGGTTTGTTCATTGCAATTTTGTGTTGTGGACTGCTTTTTGTTTGTGGCTCGGTTCTTGTTTTGTTTCTTGCTCCGGGAACTGAAATTTTCGGAATTAGATATGTTGCAAGCGGAACAAGCAAGTGCGAAATCAACGAGCCGATTGGGGAATATAAAGATATTTATATCGACACAAAAAATGTTCCAATAAGCATTGACTTTAACAATGGCTATGCTTCTTCTGTTGAATTTTGCCAAAACTTTATTGGTTTCACAAGAACAAAAGATAAAGTTGCAAACCTTTCAATGACAACCGAAAATGGCGACCTTTACATTACTGCAAACGAAATTGAAGAATTTGTATATTCTCAAAAAGCAGACGAGTTTTTCAGATTTAAACTTGCACTCCCTTCTTCATTTTTCAATGGAACAAGAAGTCTTTATATCAAATCTAAAACCTCATCAGTAAGCATAAGCGGAAACGCAACAATAAAAAATCTTACTGTTGACACCGCTGGTGGTTTTTCAGTTTTGGAAACTTCAACTTTGCTGGTTAATGACAAACTTACTGTAAAGTCTTCAAAACTTCTTGACCTTGGCACAAATGTTTCGTTCTTTTCTTGCGACCTTACTTCAACGGGAAACAACATCAACATTGGAAAAGCAATTGCTGGCGACATTAAAGCAACCACAAAGGGTGGCGACCTCAAATTTGTTTCTTGCCGTAACCTTGAATTTTCTTCAAAGTCAGGCGCAGTTAAAGCCTATGGAGAGGGAACAAACACTGTTCGTGGAACAGTGAACATTTCAACTGGCGGAAGCGTTACTCTTGGAGAAGTGAACACATCAATTTCAAGCCTTGCATCTGGCGAAGAAGTTCCAACAATCATCAGCACAAAGGGTGGTGCAATTTCAGTTGCAAAACTCTATCAAGGAAAAATTTCATCAACAAGAGGAAGAATTTCAATTGATGTTGCAAACACTCTTGAAATCACCTCTGGAACCGGCAATGTTTCGGTGAAAAATATTTCATCAAAAATTGTTGTAAATGGCAAAAACGGAAAAGTTACTCTTGGAGAGGGTGGGGTTATAATGAATCCAGAAGTTAAAACCTCAACCGGCGTTATTGAAGTTTATAACACTGCCGGAACTGTAAATCTCTATTCAAAAAGCAACGATGTTACATTCACAAATGATTCAAGCAAAAACATCACTCTTTATTCAGGAAAGAAAATTGTTGCAAAGAAATTGAAAGGAACTGTTGAAGCATATTCAAGAAATGACGGAAAATATGTATTCGATGAAATTTCAGGAAATGTTACAATCACTTCTGGAACAAGAGCCGACCACATTAAAATTGATGCAACATGTGCAAAAATTGGAACTGTTGACTATGACCTCAAATCAACCAAAAGCACAAAAGCACAAGTTAAAGTTGGTGAAACTGTAATTGTTGAATCTTCAAGCATCAAATCAACCATGACAGAAGGACACTATCTCATTAAGGTTGAAACCTCATATGGTGAAATTGTTCTTTCATTCATGGACGAAACCCCAGCAGAAAATACTGGTGAATAAATTTTTTAAAGAGCAAATCAAATTTTGGTTTGTTCTTTTTTTATGCATTTTGAGCGTTAAAATTTGAAAGGGGTATTTACAAAAACTGCCAAATGTGCTAGAATATGATTGTGCAAAAACATAAAGGTTTGCACGGCAAAAAACTGAAAGCAGTAAATTGATAAAAATCGTTTTACATTTTCAAATGGTTTTGTTACAATATAATTACAAAGTTGTAACCTTTTGGAGATGGAAAATGAAAAAATATGTTTATCCAGTGATACTGTTTTATAGTGAAGAAGAAAAAAACTATACAGTTTTAATTCCAGACCTTGACATTGTTGCCAGTGGCGAAACAGTTGAAAAAGCCTATCTTTCTGCCGAAGACTATCTTGAAACTTTTCTTGATTTCGCAGAAAAAATGGAAAGCCCAATCAGCCCAGCAACAACCTTTGATGACACTCAAAGAATGAATCCAAAGCGCATCATTTTGCTTGTTGATGCCGAAACCGAGGGTGGAAAAAATCTTTCTTCCGACGAACAAAATTATAAGAATTTTGTTGCTCAGTTTGTTTGCCAAACGGAGGACTAAAACATGGCAAATCAAAACCTTTCAAACCGCTCTAAAACAATCAGACTTGCAACACTTTCAGGGCTCTATCCAATGCAATGCAGAAAGTCAGGTGCAATAATGTTCTCTAATGGAGTTCAAGCAATTTTTGTTCCAGAAAAAAGAAACTTCACACGTGACGAAGAAGTTGCAAACATTGTGTCTATTTGTAATGCAAACGCTTTGGGTCAAGAAGTTGTTGACAACCTTGTTGCAGGAATCAAAGAAGACCGTTCAGATGAAGTATACAGCAATCTTGCTGGTCAACTCGTTTCCAAATTTTCAAAAGAAGAATCAACAAAACGTCACAATCGTGCAAACTTTATCGATGGCGTTGCATATACACAAAAATACACCGACATTCTTCAAAGAGCAGGAATTTCTGTTGAAGAAACCGAAGAAATTGTCGCAGAACTTTTTGCCGATTCAAAAACAATTGCAAACGCAAATGCAGTTGTAAAGCAAAACAGTGCAGAAGAAAACGAAAAACAATAATAAAATTTCCTAGAAGACCACAGTTTTGTGGCTTTTAGTTTATCAGGAGAAAACATGAAAAACAGTTTGCATGACCTTGCCCTTGCGGTTGGGTTTGAAATTGTAAATGTGGATGATGGTTTCACCAACTATGAGTTCAACGAAAAACTCACTGGGGTTGAAAGCGTTTCCTACATTATCAAAGTTCTTGACAACATGACACCAGAAAGATATCAACTCACGTTCGATGCCATTGTAAATGTTTTGCCAAGAAAGTTTAAAAAACGAATCTATAAACTTGTGAAACATTCAAATGTTGCAGAAGATGAAAAATGTCTTGAACTTGTGCTTTTTGCGGTTCAACAATATCGCGAAAAATGCGAATATAACAAACTCAAAGAATATGGCGAACTTCTTGGCGTGAACATTGAAGACCTTGGCTATAATTTCACCTATAATATCAGCAAAAAAGACCAAAAGGCAATCATTGCAAAAATCGAGCAAAAGGTTCCAATGGAACTTGCTGCCACTGTTGGGAAAATCAAAAAACTTGAATATAAAATTGGCTTTATCAAAAAAAGCGTAACAAAAGAATAAAAGTCAGAGTTTTTCTGGCTTTTTTTGTTTAAAAAATAAAAAATATAAAATAAAATCGTTAAACTATTGACTTTAAAAAATAAATATATTAAAATTAGCCTTGCATGAATAACATGCTTGGCTATTTTTATGCCCTTTTTAAGTAGTGGTGTGCGAGAAAAGTGCATTAAACAGACAAGAATTTCCTCTTGGGGCAGTGTGAAGTTCACAAATTTATAGGAGGTAGAATTATGCCAACCATTAACCAGTTGATCAGACATGGTAAGGGACGTGAAAAACAAGAAGTTAAGGCAAAATCACCAATTTTGGAGGAATGTCCTCAAAAACGTGGCGTTTGTTTGTCTGTTACAACAACTTCTCCTAAAAAGCCTAACTCAGCGCTCAGAAAAATCGCAAAGGTTAAACTCGCTAGCAACGGCATGGAAGGAACTGTTTATATCCCTGGTATTGGTCATAACTTGCAGGAACACTCTGTAGTACTTATTCGTGGAGGTCGTGTAAAAGACCTTCCTGGTGTGCGTTATCACATCATCAGAGGTACACTTGATACTGCCGGTGTTAAGGACCGTAAGCAAGCCAGAAGTAAATATGGCGCTAAAAGACCTAAATAACATTGATTTTTTAAATTTAATAAGGAGGAAACTTTCAAATGTCAAGAAGAAATGCTGCTGTTGTGCGTGATGTTCTTCCAGATCCAGTTTATGGTTCAAAAGTTGTAACAAAACTTATCAACCAAGTTATGGTTGACGGAAAACGCTCAATTGCTCAAAATATAGTTTATGATGCATTCAACGAGGCTGCTTCTAAACTTGGCGTTGAACCAATGGTAATGTTTAACCAAGCAATGGAAAACATTAAACCTGTTCTTGAAGTTAAAGCAAGACGTGTTGGTGGTTCAACATATCAAGTTCCATGTGAAATTCGTGCAGAAAGAAGACAAACTCTTGCAATTCGTTGGCTTGTAATGTTTTCAAGAAAACGTTCAGAAAGAACAATGGCTCAAAAACTTGCAAACGAACTTATGGATGCATACAACAATGCCGGTGGTGCTTTCAAGAAGAAAGAAGAAGTACACAGAATGGCCGAAGCAAACAAGGCATTCGCATCATACCGCTGGTAATTTTAGGTCAATCTTTAACTTTTGTGCGTTGTTACTTCAAAATTTTCCACACAATCATTTATTAAATATAAACTCATGCGTGTAAAATTTTGAGTGCCTAGCACAAAAATCAAATCTTGACCTAAAATACTTTCACGCAATAGGTTGAGAGAGCGAAAGTGTTTGTAGAGAATAATTTGAGAAAAAATCAAACTACTTCATCACTAATCACTATTTTGTGCCTAGCACAAAAATCGAATCTTGACCTAAAATACAAATAAATAAAAAGCATTCAATAAGGTTGAGAATTGAATGCTAAATAAAATCAATTTTTAATCACTTCAAGGTTGAGATGTTGTGTTTAAAAATTGCGCGTGAAATATCGCAAAAATGTTTCCATTTTTCGTTTAAAACATTTGGAAAAATGGACAAAATATTATATAATAAATACATGTTTGAAAGAACATATCAAATCATACTAAACTTTTAGGAGAAAATTATGCCAAGAGATTTTGAACTTAGCAAAATAAGAAACATTGGTATTATGGCTCACATTGATGCTGGTAAAACAACAACAACAGAGCGTATCCTTTATTACACTGGTGTAAACTATAAAATCGGTGATACTCATGATGGTACTGCTACTATGGA
>USTJ01000029.1 GCA_900557585.1 uncultured Eubacteriales bacterium | reverse complement strand
GGGCCGATGGCTGCGCCAATTGCTTTTCCAAGGAAAATTGGAACAAACACCTCGGCAACAGTGTTTAAAAGGTCAAACAAAAATGTAAGGTAGAGATAGATTCGATATTGGTGTGCATATTGAAAAACCTTTTTAACAACTGTAAACGCTGATTTTCCTTTCAGATATCTGCTTTTAAACTTTCGTGTTTCACGAGTTCGAACATTTTTAGAAGATAAATGTGAATTGTTATCCATTTTTTACCTCCTTCTTGTTTTGAGATTCGTGAATCTCGCGATAAAGGTCACAACGCTCCAAAAGTTCGTCGTGTTTTCCAATATCAACAATGTTTCCGGCATCAATAACAATGATTTTGTCCGCATCTTTCAAAGAGTTTGTTCTTTGCGAAACAATGAAAGTTGTACATGAAAGCATGGTTTTGATTGCTTTTCGAAGTTTCGAGTCGGTTGAAAAGTCAAGTGCACTGGTGCTGTCGTCCAAGATTACAATAGAAGGGTTTCCAACAAGTGCTCTTGCAATTGTAAGTCTTTGTTTTTGTCCACCCGAAAAGTTTGTTCCGCCACGGTTTACTGGGTGGTCAAGAAAGTCGGGATATTCTTTAACAAAGTCATATGCCTGCGCAATTTTAAGGGCTTTTACAAGTTCCTCTTCGGTTGCGTCTTCTTTTCTCCAACAAAGGTTATCACGAATTGTGCCCGAGAAAAGAATTGGGTTTTGTGGAACAATTCCAATGATTGAACGAAGTTCTTCAACATTATATTTTTTAACATTTTGACCGTTCACCAAAACTTGACCTTTGGTTGCGTCATAAAAACGAGGAATAAGGTTCACAATTGAACTTTTTCCACTTCCTGTTCCGCCGATAACACCAATTGTTTCGCCAGGTTCAACTTTGAGATTCAAATTTATAACAACGTCCTTCAAATATGAATATGAAAAACTTACTTCTTTAAACTCAACGCTTCCATTTTCTGGACTTGTTTGGTCAATTTGTGCAGGTGATGCAGGAGAGACGATTGAGTTTTTGGTCAGCATAAGGTCGTTCACACGATTTTTGGCAATTTTCATTCTTGTCAAAATTGTAATCACTCTTGCAAAAGCAACAAGTGCGGCAGAAATTTGTGTGAAATAGTTGATGAATGCAAGAAGGTTTCCTTGTGTAACGCTTCCGACGTTGATTTGAATTCCACCAAAATATACAACCGCAATAATTGCAAAGTTGACAACAAGATAAATCAATGGTTGCATGATTGCACCAAGATAGCCTTGTTTTAAGTCGTTTTGAAGCATTGCGGTGTTTGCTTCGGTGAATTTGTCAATTTCGTAGTTTTGTTTATTGAAAGCACGAACAACTCTAATACCACTCAAATTTTCACGAGTGATTTGGGTTGTGCGGTCAAGTCTTTTCTTTCCCTCGGTGAGAAGTGGTTGAAGTTTTTTCATCACACAATAAACAATCAACAAAAGAATTGGTGAAACAACCAAGAAAATAAGTGAAAGTTTAAGGTCAATTGAAATTGCCATTACAAGAGAACCAATCAAAAGAAAAGGTATTCGCATCACATTTCGAATAATTTGACTTGTTCCTTCTTGAATGTGATAAACGTCATTTATGGTTCGGTTTAAAATTGTTGTTGTGTTATATTTGTCAAGTTCAGAAAATGAAAAAGTGTTAACGTGTTTGAAAACATCATTTCGAATGTCTCTACCCATACCCTCAGATGTGACAGATGCACACTTCTGACCAAGAATTGCGAAAATCATCCCAGCAACATTGATTGCAAGAATTACAATTGCCATTTTCAAGATATAGTCTTTGTCATTGTTTGCAATTCCAACATCAATAAGAAGCGCCATAATATATGGTGCAAAAACTTCACTCAATGCTTCAAGTGCTTTGCAAGTTGGGCCAAGAACCACAAGCCATGAATACTTTTTGAGATATAAAGTTGGTTTAAATACGCTTTTCTCTTGTTTTTGTTTTTTCATTTTCTCTCGACTTTTTACTTATTTGTATAAATAAGTATATAGAAACTATAAATTTTAGTCAAATAAAATAGCAAAAAACGCAAAAATTATGTAAAAAATTGTTAAAACACGCTCAAAACAGCGGTTTTAGCCTAAAATACTGCGAAAACTATATTTTTAGAAAACAGAAATGAAAGTTGATTAAAAATGTAATTTTTTTAAAATTTTTAAAATGTTATATACAAAATGCGAAAAAATTGCTATTGAAAAATTTGAATTTTATATCTCAATTTTTAGTTTTGATAAAATTAGTGAAAATTTGATTTTTATAATTTTTTAATTTTAATATAAGAAAAGTCAATTTTTAATGGTAAAGGCAAAATGTTTCAATATAGGTGTTTTTTTAAGAACAATGTTTTTTAGTGATATTAAAATAAAAGATATAATTTTTGGTTTAAGGAATATTTAAATTGTTTTGCGATTTTTGATGTTATAGTGGTTTAGATTGATTTTGTATTTTTTTTGTTATCTAAATTATTGATATATGAATATATTTTCAAAATTTGTAAACATTTATTTTTGGAGGATTATTTATGGATTTCGAAAAATCAGAAACTTTAAAAAATTTGACAAGGGCTTTTGCTGCCGAATGTCAAGATGGTGCAAAATATCAATATATTGCAGACGAGGCAACGCAAGATAAACAATCATATGTTTCAACAATTTTAAAACAACTTGCAACAAACGAAATGGCACACGCAAAGATTTTTTACGACTATATTTGTTCGAAAAAATCAGGCGGTTTCGAAACTGTTGAGATTCGCGCAACCTATCCAATGCAGGGGGATACATGGATTGAAATGTTAAACATTAAAAAAGAAAATGAAGACAAGCAGGCAACAACTGTATATCCTGCCTTTGCAAAAACAGCAAAGAAAGAGGGATTTGAGGACATTGCAACCAAATTTCTTGAAATTGCAAAAATCGAGGCTTGCCATGCAGATGTGCTTTCGCAACTTTATCAAATGATAAAGAACAACACTTTAAATCAATTTGAAAATCCAACCAAAATCAAATGCACAAACTGTGGTCACGAAGAAACTGTGAAAAAGCCATGGAAAAAGTGTCCACTTTGTCAAAAATCGGGCGGAATGATAAAAATCAATTTATGTGGTTGTTCAGAAGATTGTGATTGTTGATTTGTGATTGTTGATGCTTGATTTACTTAGTTTTTTGCAATTTAGTCGGCAAATCATTTTTATAAATTCCTTTGCTGTCTTTTATTGTAAAAAAAACTAAAATTTTATTTCTACATAAATCTTTATGCGCCCATTGTATTTTTATGTAAATTTTGTAAAAAAACGGCATAAATCATTATGCTGTTTTTTTTATTTGTCAAAATGTTTCACATGAAACATTTTTCTTTTATGGTTTTTTTTGCACCATGCTTTGTGCGACATATACAAATATCATATTTTTTCTGTAAAATATCAAAAAACGCTAGTCAAATTTGATAATTTGTTATATTATAATAGTAATTTATATAGGAGAAATATATGGGAAAAATTATTGCTTTTACAAACCAAAAAGGTGGCGTTGGAAAAACAACAACCTGCGTAAATATGTCTGCGTTCATGGCTCTCATGGGCAAAAAGGTTCTTCTTGTTGATATTGACCCACAAGGAAATGCAACAAGTGGTCTTGGACAAGACAAATCAAGTGAAGTGAATTCAATTTTCGATGTTATTGCTGGCGATGTAACAATTGGTCAAGCAATCAAATCAACAAAAATAGACAATCTTGACATTATTCCTGCAAACATAGACCTTGCAGGTGATGAAGTTAGTCTTGTTTATATGAAAGACCGTGAAAAAGTTTTGAAAAATGTGCTTTCAAAGGTTGTAAACACCTATGATTATATCACAATAGACTGTCCACCAGCACTTGGACTTTTAACTGTAAATGCGCTTACTGCATCAAATGGAGTTATCATTCCAATTCAATGTGAGTTCTTTGCACTTGAAGGTCTCAGCCAACTTATGAACACAATCAGACTTGTGAAAAAGACAGGACTCAACACAAATCTTAACATTGAAGGCGTTGTTCTTACAATGAAAGATAACAGAAGCAATCTTGGAAAACAAGTTGCAGATGAAATTACTAAATTCTTTGGAAATTCACTTTTCAAAACATCAATTCCACGAAATGTACGTCTTGCAGAGGCTCCAAGTTATGGCGAACCAATTTATTTTTATGATAAAACTTGCGTTGGAAGCGAAGCATATTTGGCGCTTACAGAGGAATATTTTAAAAGAAATAATATTTCATATAAGAAAATCAACCTAAAAAACAAAAAGGGGACAAAATAGATGAAAAAAGGACTTGGTCGTGGGCTTAATTCACTTTTTGGTGACTATGCTCAATATGATGTTGAAGAAAAGAAACCAGAAGCAAAGCCTGTTGAAGAAAAAATCATAGAAAAACCAGTTGAAACTGTTGTTCAAACTGAAACAAAACCTGTAAAAACTGTAAAAAAAGTAGAAGCGCAAGAAAATGGCGTTTGTGAAATTGACATTTCACTTATAGACAGAAATCAAAATCAACCAAGAAAGAACTTTGATGAAAAAGCGCTTAAAGAGTTGGCGCACTCAATAAAACAACATGGAATCATTCAACCTCTTGTTCTTCGCAAAATGGGTGATAGATATCAAATTGTTGCTGGTGAAAGAAGATTTCGTGCAAGCAAAATGGCAGGGCTCAAAAAGGTTCCAGCAGTTGTCCGCGAATTTACAGAAAGAGAAGTAAGCGAAATTGCAATCATTGAAAACTTGCAAAGAGAAGACCTCAATCCAATTGAATCTGCAAAAGCAATTCAAGCGCTTATTGAAAATTATAATCTTACACAAGAAACGGTTGCTGATCGCATTGGAAAAAGCCGTTCAGCAGTTGCAAACACTTTGCGCCTCTTGACTTTGCCAGAAGAAATCGTTGCACTTGTTGAACAATCAAAACTTTCTGCTGGTCATGCACGTACACTTCTTGCTGTTGAAGATGCAAGAAAACAAGTTGAACTTGCAAATTTCTGTGTTCAAAAGAAAATTAGTGTTCGTGATTTGGAAACAATGGTCAAAAATCTCAATAAACCAACAAAAGATAAGCCAAAACAAGTTCAAAGTGTAGAACTTAAAGCATTTGTTGATGATTTAAAAAGGAAATTTGCAACAAAAGTATCAGTAATAGGAAATGATAATAAAGGAAGAATCTATATCGATTACTATTCATCTGCTGACCTTCAAAGAATTTATGACGTTTTAAACAATAAATAATCAATATTTGCGTTTTTTTAAAGACTCCAACTATATGTTGGGGTCTTTTTATTGCATAATTTTATTTTTATTATTGTTCATATTGTTTATTTTATAAAGACATTTATATAAAATATATTTTTTTTTGTTGTCAATATTCTGTATTCGTTTTTGATTGTTTTGCTATATCATCGTGTATTTTTAAAAATTTTTGATATTTTTAGGCGAGTTATAAACAAAATTAGCATATTTTAAACCCGGAAATTTTGATAAAATTTTATAAAAATTCTGTCTCAGACCGTCTAAAATATATTGTTTTTGCAATCTTTATTGTATTTTTTTAGTTTTTAATTTGAAATTGTGAATTTATAATGTCACATTTATATGTGGTAATATGTCAGTGCGATGTTTTTTATTTTTTTGTTTTCATTTTTTTGTATTACAATTTTCAATTTTTTAGTTTGTTGATAATAAATACTTTCGTAAGAGAACATTTTTTGCAGGTATAACAATTTGGTATTATATTGAAAAGTGGGGTGGTGCGAAATTGACATACATTTTTTCGCATTTTATTCCATATTTATATCACGTTTTTAATCGTTTCAAATTTTTTTGTTCAATTTATAAAATATGGTTATTAAATATAATAATGATTTTGATTGTCTATTTAAATTGCGTTGTGTTTTTTCATTTATGCACAATCAAGAGTAAATGAATGTATTTTGTTTTTATGTCTGGTTGTCATTTTTTAGTTTGTTATATCTCTAAAAGTGTTTATATTATTTTATAAATAGCATATAAATTTTTGCAATTTTTCTTTCCGTTATTGTGATTTTTTATTTCTCAATTTTATAAGCCCATCTTTTTCTTTCCATGAATCTATTTCTTCTTGAGTTCTATAAAGATTTTTATCTGACTTATACTATTACAAATATTTCTTTTATTTTTTAATATAATTATTACAACTTTTTAATACAAATTTAAAGTTTTTTTTGGTTGAGATTTTTTATTTTTTATGCATTTTAATTAAAAATACCATATGCGCCACTAAACATAATGTAGTTGTTTTAATTGTTATACTATTTTATTTTGTTTCACGTGAAACATTTTATTTTTTATTTTACTTGTTGATTTTTATTTATTCAAATATCATGTTTTTGCTTGTAATAGTATTTTTTTAGTTTTTAATATATTTTGATTTGCTTTGATTTTTTCAATATTAAGTGTGTAAACAAAACTTTTTTATATAAAAGAAAATAATTGTTTTTGCGATTTATGGATTTATTGTGTTTAATCGTTTGTTTATGTGTGTCTTGTAGGGTGGAATATGAATAATTTTCAACACACATGTATGGTGATATATATTTTTTATTTGTTTTCTTTATATAATATTTTACGTGTGGTTTTGGGTATATGAGTTTTTTGTTTTTTATCACGTCTTTAACGTTTTATAAGATATTCTTATATTCTGAATGATTTATTTTATTTTTTATGTTTCACGTGAAACATTTTTTACATATTCTTTTTAAATTTGTTTTATATAATTTGTCGCCGTATATAGTAATTTTTTTAATCATGCTTGGCTGTTTTGAGTATTAAAATATAAAAAACAACATTTTAATATTCTTTTATTTGTTTTCATATAATACTTCATTACTTGTAGGTTTTGGATTTTTTGTTGATGTATTTATTATGTTGTATGGTTCTAATTATTAAATATATTTGTTATACAACCTGTGGATTCTTTTATTTGCTTTATATATATTATTGTCATGTGTGTGATATTATATTTGATACATGTTTCTTTGTTGTTATTCTGTTTATGTGTTTAATAAATATATTGTATTGTTTAATCTGTTTTTATAATTGAACATAAATAATGTTTCACGTGAAACATTATATTTTTTTAGATTAAAAGATTTATTATCACCTTTTGTATGTATATGCAATGTTTGATAGATATTTTATTATATTTTAGATTTTGTGTTGCTTGTATCTTGCCAGTATGGGGGATAATTGTGTTGCCTGTATGTTATGTGTGATTAAATGTGGATAAATCTTCGCAAAGTTGTAAATACGGCTTAAAACTTGAATTTCGGACTGTTTTCGGTTTCGTAACCATGAAAATTAGACTTGTATTTGTGTTTTGACATATTTAAAGCATTTTTAACTGTTGGTTTTATCTGAACTTCCTTTATTTTCGTATTATTAGAATATAACACCATTGTTGGTTGTGTTATAAAAAGAAAACTCTATTTAACTTTGCGATTTTTTGATATGATATTTTTCGTAACTTTGTGACATTGAAAATAAGACATTATTTCGTATGTTGTAAAAAAATGTTTTGTTTTATAAATAAATAAAACACAATGTTTCACGTGAAACACTAAGCGCGGCAC
>USTJ01000028.1 GCA_900557585.1 uncultured Eubacteriales bacterium | reverse complement strand
TTATTTGCGGGTTCAACAGCGTTCCAGAATGTTTGCCAAACGGCTTTTTGAAACCTGGAAAAATGAAGTTTTTAGACGAAGAGTTTGAAATTGTTTTAACCCCTGGTCACACTTCTGGAAGCGTTTGTATTTTCCATGACAATGTTGTTTTCACTGGTGACACCTATTTTTCAGAGGGTGTATATGGCAGAACTGACCTTCTTGATGGAGATAAGGAAGCAGAGGACAAAAGCATTGAAAAGTTGTTGCCACTTTTAAAAGGCAAAAAAGTTTTGGCGGGGCATGAATAATGGAAAAATTTCTTGGATTTACTTTTATGAATTGGCTGATTGAAACGGGCGACCTTGGAACAGGAAAAGGTCTTTGGTGTCCGCTTCATATTTGCCTTATTGTTGCGCTTGCGGTTTGGATTGCACTTTGCTTTATTGTGTTTTCACGCCACAAACAATTTGCGCTTAAAGTGACAAAAGTTGTTTGCATTTTAATGGTGGTTTTCCGTCTTGGAAGAATGGCACTTTTGATAATTTCGGGCAAAGAAAGTTTTGTTCAAGCAATGCCTTGGCACTTGTGCCACATCATGGCGCTTGTGTTCCCGCTTTATTTCTTGACAGGCACAAAGAAAGGCTTTTTGCCAATTGTGTGCGTTACACTTTTTGGCGGAATCTTGACATTTTTGTTTGGTGACTATTACAAATATAGTGTGCTATCATTTTTGCAACTTGAAAGTTTGTTTTTGCACTTCTGCATGCCAACTGTTGTTGCGGGAGTGCTTGCTTCGGGCTGGTTTAAAATTGACACAAGAGATGTTTGGCAAATTCCAATTTTGCTTATAATGCTTCTTTGCTGGGCAGAACTTGGAAACACTTTGGTTCCGGGTTCAAACTATTTATATTTGCGTTCAAACGGACTTCCTTTCAACTTGTTTGGAAACGCGCACTTCTATTTCACATATTTGGTTTTGGTGCTTATTATGACAGTTGTGTTCTTTGCACCAATGGTGATTTCTAAAATCGTGAAAAGAGAAAAAAATAAACATTTTCGAAATTTGGTTAAGCAAAAACTTGTAAAAGAGTGAAAAACATGATAAACTATATGAAACGGGAGAAAATCTAAATGGAATGGATAACCTATATTTTATATGGAATTTTGGCGTTCATTGTAATTTTGACTGCTTCGCTCACAATCAAAAAAATGGTTTTGAAAAAGAGAGAAAAGGCAGACAGCAAGTCACGCGAGGTTGAAGATGTTGTCGTAAAAAACAACACAAGATACACCCCAGATGCCGAAATTGTTGATAAAGACGGAAACATGAATCTTTCATATGTGAAAAATGACATTGTGCTTCAACCACGAAAGGTTGTTGTTGTGGATAAAAAAGGTCAAATTAAACCAGGAAAATACACCGTTCTTTCAGCCTATGAAAATGAAGAAACTTTCAACATTCGCATTGGTCTTTATGTGAAAGAATATAAACATGGTCAAGAAATTGTGCTTGTTCAAGGTGACGAAATTTGTCCAACAAGTTCAGCAATCATTTTGAGATAAGATAAAAAAACACCATAAACTGGTGTTTTTATTTTACTTATTTTGCGGGAAAGAATATAATAGAAATGTAAAAAAAACTTGGAAAGGAGAAAAATATGGATCTTGTTGTTCTTGCTGCTGGAATGGGAAGCAGATTTGGTGGAAACAAACAAACTGAAGGTATTGATGATGCGGGAGATTTTATCATTGACTATTCAATTTTTGACGCTTTGAAAGTTGGCTTTGACCGCATTGTTCTTGTGATAAAGAAAGAGCATTTGGAACTTTTTCAAAACACTCTTGAAAAGCGTGTTCCAAAGGGAAAAATTTTCTATGCATTTCAATCAAACGACATTTTAAAAGAAAAGGGAATAGCGCGCGTGAAACCGCTTGGAACTGGCCAAGCAGTTCTTTGCACAAAAGATATTGTGAAAGATAACAATTTTTGCATGATAAATGCAGACGACTTCTATGGCAGAAATTCGTTTAAAATTGCACACGACTTTCTTGCAAAAGCAGACAAAAAGTCTTTTGACTATGGTTTGGTTGGCTATGTTCTTCGAAACACTTTGAGCGACAATGGCTCGGTAAAGCGTGGCGTGTGCGAGGTTGAAAATGGCTTTGTAACAAACATTACAGAATGCAAAATAAGCGAAAATAAAGAGCCTATAACCATTCGAACACTTTCGGGTGATAAAGAAATCGAATATAAAAAAGACATGTTCACAAACATGAATATGTTCTGTCTCACCCCAACGATATTCCCAGTTCTTGAAAAGGAATTCAAAGAGTTTTGTGAAAGCAAAGAAAATCTTGAAAAAGAAGAATATTTGTTCCCAGAGGTTCTTGGAAATCTTACGAAACAAAAGAAAGCAACTTTGAAACTTTTGAAAACCAATGAAAAGTGGATTGGAATGACCTATCGTGACGACCTTCCAGCTGTTAAAGGGTCTATCAAAGAATTGCAAAACAAAAAAGTTTATCCAGTTCCACTTTGGAAATAGGAAATAATAAAACAAAAAAACATAAGAAAAACACTGCAAAATTTGCAGTGTTTTTTTCATTTTCAATTTTAATTTCTAATTATTAAATTTATAATTTATTATATGTTTTCTGCAAGGAACATTGTTTTGAAAGTATCGTTGCGGGAATACAATTCGTCGAAAGTTCCTTTGTCAACAATTTCTCCATGGTCAAGGAAGAAAATTGTGTCAGCATCTTTAATTGTTGAAAGGCGGTGGGCAACAATGATAATTGTGCTTGTTCCTTTAAGGGAGTCGATGCTCTTTTTAACTTCGTTCTGTGCAAAATTGTCAAGTGAAGAAGTAGATTCGTCAAAAATGATAATTGGTGATTTTCTTAAAAGTGCTCTTGCAATTGCAAGACGTTGCTTTTGTCCACCAGAAAGTTTTATTCCGCTTTCTCCAACCTTTGTTTCAATTCCTTTTGGAAGAGCGGCAATGAACTCGTCAAGTGATGCCATTTTAATTGCTCTTTCAATTTCTTCATCAGTTGCATCTTGTTTCGCAAGAAGCAAATTGTTTTTGATAGTCATGTCAAAAATATAAGGAAATTGGTTTACAAGTGAAATTGTGCTTCTGAGTGATTCTTTATCAAGGTCATTAATGTTCACGCCGTCAATCAAAACTTCACCACTATCAACGGTGTACATTTTAGAAGCAAGATTCAAAATTGTGCTTTTTCCGCTTCCGGATTTTCCAACAAATGCAACAGTGCGATTTGGTTCAACTTTAAAATTAAGGTTGTCGAAAACTTTGCTTTCAGATGCAAGAGTTCTTTTAACCTTTGTTCTTTCTTCTTTTGAGAGTTTTTTCCATGCTTCTTTTCCAAGTTTTTTCTTGGTTGGATATTCATATTCATAGTCACGGAATGTGAAGCAAACATTTTTAAATTCAATTTCACCTTTAACATTTTCAAGGTGGGTTGTTCCGAATTTTTCGGTTTGAAATTCAAATTCGTCAAAAAGTGAAAACATTCTTGCGCTGTACACTTTAATGTCGATAATGTTTGTGATAATGTGTCCAAGCGACCAAGTAAGGCCACGAATACTGTCTCGGTTAGAGTAAATAATCATATAAGTTGCAAGGGTGATTGCTCCAATATCCATCAAGTGAATTCCAAGGAACAACAATCCAACTCCGCCAGCAGAAGCAATCACGGTTCGAAGAGTGTGAAGCCAACCATCGGCAAGTCCAAGTTTTGTCCATGATGAGCCATAGTCTTCATAGCAGGCTTTAACTTCTTTGCGAAGTTCTGGTTCGAGTCCAAGTGACTTAACGTCTTTCTCGCTTCGTATGATTTCGGTTGTAATGCTGTTAATTTTGTCACCTTTTTGAGAAACCTCTCGTCTATATTTTCTTCTTGAAACAACTCTGATTGCTTCAACAAGAAGTGAAAGAATTAAAATTCCAATGCATGCAAGTGCAACATAAATGTTTAAAACGGCAATATAAACGATAAGGGTGAAAGACGAGACGCTGTCAATAATAAGGCTTGTCAAATCTGAAAGGCTGTCAACAACACGGTCTGGATCGCTAACAATTCTTTGAACGAAAGCTCCGGTTCCGTGTGCTGAATAGGTTGCAGAGTTAAGTTTGAAAGCTTGTCCTGAAAGGTCAGCATTCATGTCTGCAATGATTTTGATGCTATATTTTGTATATATTGTGTTCGCTAATTGATAAGATATAATTTGTGTAACGCCAAGGGCAAGAGCAATTGCGAGATATTTGATTGCTTCGATATATTCTCCTGCGGTTACAGAAACTATTGATTGCGCAGCAACGATTGTGTTAAAAATTGAAATGAAAGATGCGACAACATTTAACAAAATGTAAAGAAAAATTATCCCAGTATATTTTTTGAAATAGATACTAAGTGATTTCTTTTGTGTTTTTTTGTTCATATATATCACCTTCCTTTGTATAGATTTGCTCACCTTGCATTTGACGAAATAGCAGAACATGGTGCAAAAAAATGCAGTGAACTTTTATCTTGCAAAGCAATCCGCAACGCTTAAAATGCAAGACAAACTGAACATATTATATATTCACACGGCCCCGTTGTCAATATATATCTTACTTAAATATGTATAAAACATATAAATAAATCATGTTTCTATACAAAAAAATAGCATGCATACGGCATATTTATTCGGTTTATCAAAATTTTTGGTTTATCGGTTTTTGTTTGTACGGGATTTTGCAATGTTGAGTTTTGTAAAATTTGAGGGTTGACAAAATGTGAAAGTTTTAGTAGAATAATAGTATCATTATATTCGTCCATTCCGTAATGCATTTTTGTGAGATGGTTCTTTTGAAACTTTCTAAGAATGGCAAAAATACTAACAATTGTAAATCTGGCTGTTGTTATTATTGTTTGTCATCATAGGAGGTTTTTTATTTTTTACAGCCAAAATCAAAAGAAAACAGGAGAAAAAATATTATGAAAAGAACTATAAACACAACATTGGTTTTGATTTTTCAAAACAACAAAGTGCTTTTGGCACAAAAGAAACGCGGATTTGCCCAAGGAACTATCAACGGCATTGGTGGAAAGCAAGACCCGGGCGAAACAATAGAGCAGGCAATGGTTCGCGAAACACAAGAAGAAATTGGCGTAACTCCAACAAAATATAGCCAAGTTGGGCTCATTCGTTTTGACACTTGGTATAAAGGTGAAAGGGTAGACTTGAATCTTAACATTTTTACATGTTCAGATTTTGTGGGTGAAATCGAAGAAACCGAGGAAATGATTCCTGAATGGTTTGAAATTGAAAATGTGCCATTTGACAAAATGCTTCCAGACGACAAAGAGTGGTTCCCAATTGTTGTTGCGGGAGGAAATGTCTATGGAACGGTTTTCCTTGAAGAAGATTTGAAACATTCAATAAACAACTTTAAAGTGGTTTCAAAAGATGAACTTGAAAGCCAAATTCAAAATCTTTATGGTTCAAGCGAATCAAGTGAAATTGCAAAATAGTTGCATAACATAATGAGTGCGATATTTGAATCGTGAAATAATAAAACAAAATATGCGTTAATAATCAAAATAAAAGAACTCACAATATGGGTTCTTTTTTTGTTTGGTTTTAGGAATATGGGAAAAAGTTTGGAAAGGTCGAATCAAAATTTCTATTGCAATGTGAAAAGTGTTTGATAGACATTTCAAAAACTGTTAGATAAAAAGCATATATTTGTTGCTTGTTGGTTGAATGAGTGTTAAATATTATTGCTTGCAAAGATGAATGTGATATGCGAATGTCAATTTTTGCGCTTTGTTTTATTTTACAGAAAATTGTAAGATAATTGTTTTTGTTTCTCACACATGCGTGTGGTGTTGCACAATTGTTTTGCAAACTCTTGAAAATAAAGAGTGATTTATAGGTTTTTTAAAGAAATTAAAATTTTTTCAAAAAAATACTTGCAAAAGTGAAAGTTTCATTATATAATAAGTTCACTTGTGTGAGAAATCACACAGTTTATATATATTCCCCGATAGCTCAGCGGTGGAGCAGGTGACTGTTAATCACAAGGTCGTAGGTTCAAATCCTACTCGGGGAGCCAAAAATGCCAGTTCAAACGAACTGGCGTTTTTTTTGTCTATATGAGTAGGATTTGTTTATGTCAGGGTTCCCTCAAAATGTCAAAAAGATTTTGTGGGGAAAAAAGAAAGTTGGTTTAAAGTCAATGTTTTTTGTGATTTTCACAAAAACATGCAAGGTGCCAAGTTTTGGCGCACTTGTGGAGCCCCAAAATGCCAGTTTAAACGAACTGGCGTTTTTTGCTCCTTGTTGGATTTGAAGTGAAGACTCGTTTATGTGGGTTTAAAAAGGTTTGTTTTATATGTTGGTTTTTTTGTGTGAGTTTAATTTCAGGTGTTAAAGTGGAATAAAACTTAACGGACTTTTCAAATTTAGTCATTTTTTTTCAAAATTTGTCAAAATTGGGTCTTGATTTTCAGTTGAAATGGTGATATCATGTAGCCCCTTTGGAGAAAAATGAAAAAATTATGGAAAATTTAGGAAAGAATAAAACATATATAAGAGACTTTTTTGGAGCATATGGACGCAGTTTTGTTGGCGATGTGAAAAAGACATTGGGCGAAAACTGCACAATTATTGGAATTGAAAACTATCCAAGTTACGAATATTATAAAATTGAAACAGTTTGCCCATATGACCGCAACCTTTGTGTTTCAAAAAGAGCAAACGCATTTGTTGTTTCAGTTGAAAAAGGAATTTTTGCAGGAAGCACTTGTGTTGTTGAGCAATGTTCAGGAATTGATAAGAGTACACATATTGCAGTAATTTCAAAAAGCGGAATTTTCAAATTCCCTGCATATGAGGGTCATTTGGACGATTTCGATATTGACTTTTTGCTTGGCAACAAAGGAATTTGCAGTGCAATTTCAAACGAGATTGCGGTTTATGACATTACAAAGAAATATCAATATTTTGAGCACATGTGTGACCAGTTGCCAGAGGCTTTTTGGCAAAACTATAACATGGTTCGAAATGTTCTTCAATCAATCGACTTTTCAACCTTCAAATATTTGGATGTTGCACATCCAGAAGTTATCGATGAAGACAAAGTGAAAAATAGTGTCCGCGAAAAGTTTTTACAATATGCAATAAAACACAATAAAGAGTTCGAAGAACTTGCAAAATAAAGCAAAGACCAGACTATATGTCTTGGTCTTTTTATTATAAATAATAAAAAAGCAAATAAAATTGCTTGACACAAACGGGGATTTTGGTGATATCATTAGAAATGATAAAATAGATAATTGTATCGAATAATATTTATAAGAAAAAGAGAAATTTATTATTTCAAGGTGTATAAAAAATGAAAAAATTCCGTCATGTTATATTTTCAGTTTTAGTTGCTGTAGCATCGATTGCATTGTCTCTTGGCTTTGTTCTTGGTGGACAAAAGCAAAGTGCTTTTGCGGCAAATGGTGGCGCTTTTTATGTTGGAAGCGGTTCAACTTTAACACTTGAGGGAAAGAAAAACATTTCTGGTTTTTCAGCAACCAATGGTGGTGGAGTGATGATTGCTGGTGGAACAATGGAAATGCTTGGTGGCGATGTTTTCGGAAATACTGCTGAAAACCATGGTGGAGGCATTACGGTAAACAATACTGGAACACTTACAATTTCTGCTGGTGCAATTTCAGAGAATGAGGCGGGAAAGCGTGGTGGTGGAATTTGTTCAAGCGGAACAACAACAATTTCTGGCGGAACCATTTCTTCAAACAAAGCAGACCTTGGCGGGGGCATTGTTGTTGTGA
>USTJ01000027.1 GCA_900557585.1 uncultured Eubacteriales bacterium | reverse complement strand
TGCGGGAATCATTCTTGGCATTAACGGGTTCTATGGCACCCCACTTTGGTTCATTTCCTATGGCGAAAATAAAGCAATTAAAAGAGTTGTTTATGCCATTGAAAAAGAAAAAATTTATTCGGTGAAAGACATTGCAATCCAACTTCAACTTCCTGAAAAAGATGTTAAAGAAAAAGTGAACAAAGCAATTGAAAAAAACTATATTTCAGGCTTGCTTTTTGACGGCGAAACTTTCAAAGCAAACAACAACACTGCGAAAGTGAAAAAACTTGGAAAGTGCGAAAACTGTGGCGGAACACTTGCTGAAAAAGATGGCAAACTTTTCTGCCCATATTGCAACACAGTTTATGAAATTGAAAAATAAAAAATAAAGTTTAAAAAAAACAAAATAATTGAAAAAATAACAAAATTAAAAGAAGCAAAATTTGCTTCTTTTTTTCATGCTGATGTTATGTTGAAATATACTATCTTTGTCTAGTTTTTAATGATTGTAATCTAGTATAACTAAAACGTGCAAACATTAAAACCCATCTCGAAAACCAACCATGGTTTAACGCTTCATGAGTGATTATTGAAGAAAGTTTCTCAAAGTTTTATTTATAAAATAAATAACTTTCAAATTCAAATCTATTTTTCACTTTTAACATTGTTTTCAGAACCAGTGGTTGTTTCTGATTTTTCATCACTTTTTTCTTGGTTTGAATTGGCTAAATCACCATTATTTTGATTTTCCGAAACCATTTCGCCATTTTGAACATTTTGCATTTTATTTTTCTTTTTCATGTTTCTAAACTTCATGATGCAAAGAACAAGTGGAATGTTGCAAAAAATCACAAAAGGGAACAAAAACAAAAGCCACACAAAACTTCGGTTTGGGAACAAATCAACCCCAAGTGCGCCCAAAATTGGAATGTGGAAATATCCAAAAATTGCAAGCAAGGAAGACAAAATTGTAAGAACAATCAAAGTGGATTTTTTCATAATTTTCTCCTTGTTTTTATTATGACAACACGCATTTATGCTGTCAATTAAAAACGCAAATATCTCTTGAAAAATCACAAAAATGTGATATAATGAATATATATGGAGAAGAAAAATGGCAAATAATGAAAATAAATCAAATTTTGTTTCATCATATTTTGTATATTTGAACAGATACAGATCATCAATCCCAGTTCCTGTTCTTGAACTTCAAGAAGAACGCGACATAAGTTCTCTTAAAAGCAAAATCAAAGACCTTTCAGGAATTGATTTCACGCACCGCAATTTTGACGCAGAGCGCTATGCAAAGTTGTCAAAAAGCGACAAATCAAGACTTCTTGCCCTTTTAATGAAACTTTATAACCTTTCGCAAGATGAAGTTTTGCTTGAAATGATTGAACAAATCAAAGAAGAAATTGAAAGAAAAGAAGACAATAACAAGCAAACTAGTGGCGCTGGTTCAGACACAAAACCAACCGAGCAATCAAACACCAAAAAAACAGTTGAAACTCAAATCATTGAAAACAAAGCCAAGAACTATGCTGATTGGTCGTTTGAAAAGTTCAAAGACAGCAGTTTCACTGCAACAAAAAAGCCAGTTCTTGACACAAGAAGCCTTGACAACCTTTCAAGAAATCAACTTGTTTCAATGTTCAAGCCAAATGTTTTCTATTCACTTTCAGACCGTCAAAAACAAGTTTTGTTCCAAGCAGTTGCAAACAACTTTCTTCTTGCAAACGGAGTTGCTCCTTGTGCCGTTGAACTTGTGAACTTGCCACATGACTCAAAATCTGTTTGTTTTGGCGAATATGTCCCAGCAAAAGGAACAATCTATTTGAACTCTCACCTGCTTTCAGCAATGGACGCAATGTATGAAGAAGGCAACACTGCCCTTCCATATAAAATCCTTTCAACAATCATTCACGAAGCACAACACCGTGTTCAGTTCATGAATTTTGACAAACAACCAAGAACCGAGGCTGAACGCCTTTTGAAGGCATCACTTATTCATCCAAACGCAAGCAAATCTTTTGCAGACTATCTTTCAGAACCAGACGAAATTGACGCAAGAAACACAGCGCTTGCCTATATCCGTGAATGCGCAAACAATTGTGAAAAACCAGATGAAGCACTTGCGCTTGCAACATTCTATAATGCAGAAAAAGAGCGTGAACTTTCAAACGGAAAAAAACCAGTTCCGGACGCTTTGATGCAATCAAACAGAGATGTTTATTCTGCTTCAATGCTCAAAGTTCCAATGTCTGCCCAAGCACAAATGAGAAATGGAACTGTTTCAATGTATCAAACTTTGTGTGGAAGAGGGCTTGAAAATGGAAAAAGCCTTTCAAAAACAAACTTTAAAAAGCCATAAAAATCAAATTAAAAACCGAAAATACGCATAAAAAAATACAGGTCAACAAACCTGTATTTTTCTTTGCAAATTAAAGTTCATATTGGACAACAGAATAGTCTTCTTCGCCAACAAGTTTTCCCCACTCGTCGTCGATGGCTTTAATGTCTTCATAGCCAACATAGGTGTGGTCACCCTCTAAAAGCAAAGCGCCAACATTCACAACATAGTTGTCGCCAATTTCGGCAGGAAACTCTGCCATTGCGCGTTTGCCACATCTTTCAACATTTCCATTTGCTGAATATTGAAGAATCTTGTCAAAGTCGCTTTCATTTGAAATCAGATAGAAAGGAATATATCTGTCGTTAAAACGCAAAACAATTGCATTTTTTTCAATAAGGTCGCCAACAGCCATGCCCTTTTCCTCTCCTGGATATGCTTCTCTGCGGTCGATGCAATATTTCACATCGGCGACAAACAAATCATCAATACTGATACAATTTTTCATTATTTTTCCCCCACAAATATTGTTATAATCATGATAACATAGCAGAGGGTCAAAGTCAATATGCACCCTTAAAAAACATATGATTTTTCTTGAAAAAAGCAACAAAAAACCACACCAAATTTGGTGTGGACTTTTCTATTTTTTCACAGCAGTTTTTCTTGGTCTTTTTTCAGTTGATTCGTGGTTGATGCATTCGCAAACAACACTGTCATCCTCGAACTTGAAATTGAACATGCAGTCTTTTGCATTTTCAAGAATGGTTTTAATGTCGAACTGTGCAATGCTTGCACCTTTCATTTTTACAAAACTTTCTT
This sequence comes from uncultured Eubacteriales bacterium, assembly GCA_900557585.1. Lineage (GTDB taxonomy): Bacteria > Bacillota > Clostridia > Christensenellales > UBA1242 > UMGS2069. The sequence continues at coordinate 4,704 of USTJ01000027.1, read as the reverse complement.
TTTTTGTCCAAATTTTTGTAAGTTCAAGTGCTTGGTCTTCTGCGTTCATCACTTGTTCAAACTCTTCTTTGTTGCAAATTTCTTTTGCAAGTTTTTGTGTGAACTTTATTTTCTTTCTAACGTCAACACCAATTTCATAGATTGAAACTGCAACAGCCAAAACATCATCATCGTGTGCAATTGAAAAATATTTTTTGCCTTTAACACTTGGTTTTCCATTTTTGTTATATGAAAAATCAGTTCCATCTTCAAGGTCAAGTTGTTGCTTTACAACATAATATTCCATCACTGTTGGACGAAAAGCCGGTGTTCCTTTTCTTGCATTTGCTTTCTTTTTAATGCTTCGAGGAAGTTTGTCATATAAAGTTTCAATTCTCTTCTCGCTGATTTTATTAAAATTTTTCACAACATATATCATTTTTTTCTTCCTCCACAATTATTTTTGCTTTTTTTCGCTTCAATATTGATATATTATAGCAAACAAATTTCAAAAACACAATATTTTATTGCAAAATCAAAAAATTCTGTTGTTTTGCACAAAATTTAAGGGCAAATTTGATTTTTTTGCGTTTTTTCTGATTTTTTATGCATAAAAAAAGTTGCCCAAAATGGCAACTTTCGAAAACTATTTTTTAAGAAGTTCCTTGAAGATTGCAAGTTCAAGTTTTGCTGCTTCTTCACTGTCAGATGAATGGACAACATTTTCAGTGATTCTTCTTTCAATTCCAAGCATTTCAGGAATGTCATATCTGATTGTTCCTGGCTCTGGATTTTTTGTTGAACCAGCAAGAGCACGAATGCGTGCAATTGCATCTTCGCCTTCAACCTTCATTCCATAGGCTTTATCGCTTGTGATATATGCTTCAAGTCCTGGATAGAAAGATTTGCCAACATGTTCATGATAGTGTCTTTTTGCGTGTGCTTCATCATAGCGAATGAAGCCTTCTTCCAAAATTGAAATTCCATTTTCTTTGAGTCTTTTCTTCACTTCAGCAACAACTTTATCGTTGTTTGCAAAGCCTGGTTTCACCATTACATAAGATGTTTGTTTCATAGTTTTCTCCTTGATTTTTAAACTGTAAACATTATATCAAATTTCAGGTTTATTGTAAAGCAGATTTAACAAAACCAACAGACTAAAAAACAACAAATATTCATCAATTTTTACACAATTTTTTCATCAATTTTACCATGATTTTGCGAAAAATGCACCATTTCAATATCAAAAGCAAGCAAAAATGCTACAAAAACCGCAAACATGCAAACATATGCAATAAAATCGGTTTTGCATCTTGAAAACAAGCATGTTTTGGTGTAAAATGGATATATATGGAGAAGAAATATGTTTTATAATATTGTTGAAATGAAAACTTTTTGCAGAAGAAGAAATTTAACCGAAAAAGAACAAAGAACTTTGCTTTCTTTCAGACGTGACGCCTTTGATGCATATCTTTGCCTTGTTGCACTTGATGAGGCCGAATCTTTTGACAAGCCAATCAACCGCATTAGCATTAAAGAGTTTCTTTCTGCCGTTGAAAAAAACTATGAAGACGATGAATATACCCTAATCATGAAAAACCGCATGGAAGCAGCAATGGCGCTTTTCAAGGGTCGTGATATCTACTATGATGAAGATTTTTTCAACAGCCCAACAAGCAATGACCCAGACATGGTATATGGTGCAGTTGCAAACAGTATTTTTGCAGCAACAACAAAAATAAATTTTTCAAAAAGCAACTATACCCGCGACTATAACGGAAAAAGAGTTCCAACCGAACATCAACTCTGCGACCTTGTGGAAGATATTTCTGCCCTTGACTTTTGCTATGGCGTTATTGCCGAAGACCTTGGCATTATGCTCACAACAAACAACAATGTTGACAAAGATGACAACATTCCACTATATCGCAAATATCTTTACAAATTCAGCAAAAAAGCAATGACACAAGAATATGAAAATGCAGAATATATTGAAGGGCAACTTTCAAAAGTTGACGGGCTTTATAAAAATGTGACAAAAAAATTCAACCGCCAAGTTAAATGTGCAAGAAATCTTCAAGCAATAAAAAATCTTTTTTCAAGAAACAAACAAAAAACCAAATTTGACGAGCAAGAAGAACTTGACAAAAATGAGATTGAACTTTGCAAACGCATTTTGAGCGCACTTTCAGATTTTGAAGACACACAAAGTCAAATGAAAACCTGTGCCGAAATCAAAAAAGATGCCGAAGAAGAACAAGAAAAATAACATATTTTTGTAAATTTTGAACAAAAGTTTAAAACACTAGTGATATTTGCAACAAACTTGCGAAAATTGCTTGTGTTTTTTTTATTTATAAATATACTACTTCATATAAGGGGGATTTAAAATGTTCAGAAAACTTGAAAATGTAAGGGAAAAGATATTGGAAGCAACTCTCCAAATTGGCGCAGAAAAAGGCTTCAATGCAATTTCTGCAAGAACAGTTGCCTCTGCTTGTGACATTTCAACACACACAATCTATGAAAACTTTAAATCTATGCAAGAACTTATTGATGAGATTGCACAAACAATTCGTCATGGACATCTTCAATTTTTGAAAGACCTTATCATGCGAGGAAATGATTCAACTTTCATTTACAACTCTTGTCTTGACCGCTTCATTGAAAACAAAAATGAAACACTTTTCTACACTTCATATCTTCATTCAATCAAAAGCCCAATCAACTGCTCATATTCAGCAGAAACATTGGTTGCTGCAAAATCTCTTTTTAAAAAGAATCTTTCAGACGACATGTTATATTTGATTTGGGACTATGTAAGAGTTACAGCGCTTTATTATTCGAAAAAAATCATCAAGGGATACATTCCAAACGATGAAAAAACTCGTGAGAACATTAAAACAATCATTTTAAACGGACTAGAATTTTTCAGATAATAGATAAAAAAGAACCACCAAAATTTGGTGGTTCTTATTTTGTATTTTTAACACAAATTTGACATGTTTTATACAAGAAGATGAATGATATTTGCGGTTTTTTCAACATTGTCTGCCATAAGGGCATAGTCACACTTTCCCTTTGCGTTTCTCTCTTCATGAGCAATCAAAATTCTTTGCATGATTGCCCCCTCATCATCGCCACGTTTTTTGAGACGCGAGATTAAACTATCATCATCAATATCAAGAAAAATTGTAACAACTTTGTTGTTTGGCATTTTAGATTTCATTTCCATTGCGGTGAACGGGTCGATAACCAAAATGCAGTTTTTGGTTTTTAAAATATTGTCCACCTCGCTAAAAAGTGTGCCATACATGTTTCCGTTTGGAAACAAATTATATTCCAAAAACTCATTGTTTTTGATTTTTTCTGCAAACTCACTTTCGCTTATGAAATGATAGTGAACGCCGTCAACTTCACCTTTTCGGATTGCTCTTGTTGTGCAAGAAACTGTTTCTTGAAATTCATCTGGAAAATGCGAGCACAAATATTGTGAAATTGTGCTTTTTCCAACACCACCAGGGCCAACCAAAATTATAACTTTATGTTCAGACATGTTTTTCCTTCCTTTTTTTCTATTATATATAAATATTCGCAAACCCACAAACAATATAAGAAAAAAAAGAGAAATTTTCCAATTTCTCTTTCTATTTTTCGCTAAACATTAAAGTTCTTTCACATCTTTATTTTCATAAACATCAAAAGAATATTCAAGGCCATTTTCCGACTGGATTTCACCTTTTTTCAAAAGTTCCCAATTTTCTTTTTTGTCAACGTTATTGATATAGGTGTCTGCCTCTACAATTTTTTGAACTTTTGTGATATATCCATATTCGCAATAGTCCATCAAAAGGTTATAAATGCTTGCGCCACCGCAAACCCAAACATCGTTGCTGTCATATTTTTTAAGTTCGGTTGAAAGTTCTTCAAGCGAATGAACCGCTGTCACACCCTCTTCATGAAAATTTTTATCAAAAGTCATCACAATTGTTGTGCGCTTTGGAAGTGGACGTCTTGGAAGAGAAAAATAGGTTCTGTCTCCCATTACAACAACTTTGTTTAATGTGTGTTCTTTGAAATATGCAAGGTCTTTTGGAAGAGAAAACAGCAAATTGTTGTCTTTTCCAATTGCAAAATCCGCACTTACTGCGACAATAAAATTCATATTTTACTCCTATACCGCAACTTCGATTTTATATTTTTTAGTGTTATATTTATAGTCTTTAAAATTAAAACTGTCAACTTTAAAATCATAGAAATCTTTAATGTTTTTGTCAATTTCAAACTTTGGCGCTTTATATTGTTTTTGTTTGATAATCTCTTTCACAATTGGAATGTGACGATCATAGATATGCGCGTCGGCAATAACATGAACAAATTCACCAACTTCAAGCCCCGCAACCTGTGCAAGCATGTGAACCAAAACAGCATATTGACAAACATTCCAGTTGTTTGCTGTAAGCATGTCTTGTGAACGTTGGTTCAAAATTGCATTGAGTTTGTTGCCAGTAACGTTAAAAGTCATTGAATATGCACAAGGATAAAGTGCCATTTCGCTCAAATCATGATGATTATAAATGTTTGTCATAATTCGGCGAGAAGTTGGATTGTTTTTAAGGTCAAAAATCACTCTGTCAACCTGATCAAACATGCCTTCTTTATATTTGTGTTTAACGCCAAGTTGATAGCCATAGGCCTTTCCAATTGTTCCGTTTTCATCTGCCC
>USTJ01000026.1 GCA_900557585.1 uncultured Eubacteriales bacterium | reverse complement strand
CCGACACAATTTTAATGTCCGGCTTAGAACATTTTGAAATAATGTCTTTTGCAACAAACACATTTGTTGGGTTCACACAAACAGCATAATAGTTGTTTTTAATTGCAATGTTCACAAGTGTTTTAATGTCAGAATCAATTGCTCTTGGGTCAAGCAAAGTGAACTCAACAGCATCATTTACGAATGCAGGTTGACTTGTTTCAACATATTTTTCTTTTCTTCTAAAAAGCATATTTTCTCCAATTTTTATAGTTTTGAACGCGTTTTTTAATGTTACAAACACATTTTTGCGTTTTTTTTAGATTATCACTTTATATAAAATCTTTTTGCTTGTTGGTTTTGTTTGCGAAATCGTGAATGCATCTTTCAACATCACAAGACTTTCAGAAAACTTTTTGTTTTCAATATTATAGAAGATTCTTGCAATGAAATCTCCTTCTGAAATTTTATCCCCCTCTCCAACAAGGAGAACAATTCCTGCATTTTTATCATCAATTTTATCATTTTTAAATGCAAGGTTTTTATATGCATTTACAACTCTTGAAATTACAATATCATTCACATATCCACTTTTGTTTGCCGATAGATATGAAACATGAACACCATCAAGAAGTTTGTCTGGCGTGTGTTTAAAGTCTACAAATTCGCCACCATATTCAGCAATAATTTCTCTGAATTTGTTGAGCGCATTTCCAGAATTGATTGCATCATCAAACATTTTTGAAGCATCAACTCTTGTAATTTTTGAGTCTGCCAAAATAAGTGCATTTATAACAAGTTCTTTAGAAACATCAAGAAGTTTTGAAGCATAAAGAGATTTCTCACATCTGATTACTGAAAGTGCTTCTTCAACCTCAACTCGAAGCCCAACCGAAGAGCCAAGAGGTTGATCAAGATTGCTTATCACTGCCGAAACTTTAAAGCCCGCAAGTTTTGCACTTTCAACAAGATACTTTGCAAGGGTTTCGGCATAGATTTCAGATTGAAACATTGCCCCCTCTCCGGTTTTAACATCAAAAACAATTGCGCTTGCACCTGTCGCAATCTTTTTTGCAAGTATTGATGCAGCGGTGAAAGGAATTGAATTGATTCGAAATTTTCTTGCAAGTTTATAAAGTTTTTTATCAAGAATGGCAAAGTTATCCTCTTCAATAACACCAGCATTTGTTTTGTTTATAATTTGAACAAGTCTGTCACGAGAAATTTTTGCATTGAATCCATCAAACAACATGAACCTGTCAAGTGAGTTGTTAAATGTTCCATAGGTGCTTGAAAGTGATTTCACATTTTTCACACCAAGAGAAGCCAAAACAGACATGAATATCAAAGTGCTTGCATCAGAATATTCCCCAGCACTGTGTTTGTCAAGAACAAAGCCAACATCTTTTTGAATGTCAAGTTTGTTTCCAAAAGAAGCAAGCGCATCGGCAAGATAAAATGTTTCTTCATATGAAAAATTGTCAACATCAATGGTTTTTAAAAAATCAATCATTTTTGCATCATTATATTTGCCTTGATAATATGACAAAATAATAAGATCAATTTCTTCTTTTGTAAGTGACATTCCTAGAGTTTTTTTATAAAGCAAATCTTGAATACTCATATTTTTCTCCTTATCATATTATACCCGTTTTATTCCTGGGTGGCAACTTTTTAGCACGTGTATATTATAAATAATATTTGAAATAATTTATTGCATGGAACGAAGCAAACTTGCAAGATTTCTTGACAACTCCACTCTTGGTGTTTTGTGGATGTTTTTCTGTTATCTTACATTGAAAAAGTATATTGCAAATAAAATTTTATGCCTCATTATATCAATTGCTTTAACATTTATTTTTGTAAAAATTATTGTTGGCATTCAAAACAAAAAATATCGAAAATTAGGGCTGAAAAAAAGCGAAGAAAAACAAATTGAAAATCTGACATATTATTTGAAAAGCCAAACAAAAATCAAACAAAACGCCTTTATAAAATCATTGTTTTCTGCCGAAATTTCATCACAAAAAAATCAGTATTTTTTACTCAAAAATAACACGGCAATCTTGAACAAAATTTCACAAACAAGCGTCATTGATGAAGATATTTTCACGGTCATATCAAACACGGAGTTTTTAAAGAAAAACAATACAAAAGAAGTTGCAATCATCTGTTCAAATGTAAATGAAAGTGCAAAACGGATTGTTAAAAATGTTAAAGATTTTAAGATATCATTCATCACCCCAGACATTCTTTTTGCTATCGTAAAAAATAAGCAATATAATTTACCACAAACAGAAAAAACGCAAATTATTAAAAGAAAACATGAATATTCATATCTATTTTGCCGTACGCAAGCAAAAAATATGTTGAAAGTTTCAATTATATTATATATATTGTCAATGATAATTCCATATTCAAAGCACTATGTTTATATTGCTTTTATCTCTTTTATTCTTTCAATTATTCTTTTCATTTTTGGAAAACCAAAGCAAGAAGAGCAAAAAACTAGTCTTTTAAACATGTATAAAAAAGAAAATGATAACGATAAATTTGAGACAAAAAATCATGTTTGATTTATTGCTAACAAACATTATTAAAGCATAAAATCGGCAATAAAAAATAGACCATAATTTGGTCTATTTTTTATATTACAATTTGTAATCATTTTTATCTTATATTTTTATGACTTATTTTATCTTTTAACAACAAGTTTATTCTTTTCAAGATGTTCAATAAGACCATTCAAAAATTGGTCAATTTCTGTTCCTTCAAGAGTATGGTCTTTTCCGCAAAGTTCATATGAAACAGTAACATTTTTTGTTCCGGTTGTTTGCGAATCAGCCTCATAGATATCTTTCAAAATATAGCCATTTGAAATTTTTGAACGATATTTATTAAGCACTTGTTCAAGTTCGCCATAAAGCATAGAAGCAGGAACTGAAACGCTTACATCAAGTTTAACGCTTTGGAATTTTGAAGGAACTTTTGCTTTTTTGAAGAAGCCATGTTTTCCTGCAAGGACTCCAAAATCAAGTTCAAGACAAACCATGTTAAGACGCTTATCAATTGATTTTGAAACCTTTGGATTAAGGACACCAACATATCCAAAATCATCTTCTCTTGAAACAATTCTGAATGTATTGTATGGGTGCATATATGATGGTTTCTCACCCTCTTTAAGCCAAAGATCAAGTTGAAGTTCGTTTTTAGCATAGTCAATAACAAATCTTTTGAGTTCTTCAAAAAGGTTTTCAATGCTTTCAGTTTGACTTGCAAAAACAACAGCAAGATGTTTTTCTTCGTTTACAAGTTTTTCTTCATTCAAACTTGGAGCAACTCTTCCAACTTCAAACACACGAATATCTGAAAGAACATTTCGGTTTTCTGAAACAACTTTAAGCATTGTTGGAAGAAGTTCACTTCTGATTCCGCTTTGACCAGCATTTGAACTGTCAAGAAGTTTAACAATACTTTCACTTTCAATGAAATGCGCTTTGTTAAAGTCGGCAAAGTTCCAAATGTGAGATTGAACCTCAACTGCATTATATTTCACAGCAAGCAGTTTTTTCACTTCATATTCTTCACGAACTTGAACATTAAGTTCAACTGGTGCAGGATTGAAACTGAGTGGTGCTGGAACAATGTTGTCATAGCCATACATTCTTGCAATTTCTTCAACCAAATCTTCTTTCATTGAAACATCTTTGGTTGCACGATATGTTGGAACATGTGCAGTTATAACCTCTCCGTTTTGTTCAACGCCAAAACCAAGAGCAGAAAGAACTTTTACAATTTGTTCGTCACTGATTTGTGCACCAATTCTTCGAGAAATGAATTCTGATGTGATATTGATTATCTTTTTATCATATTTCTTTGTATAAACATCTGAAAATGCGCTTGAAACAACAATATCTTTGTCAATATGACGCAAAATTTCCAAAAGTCTTCCAAGAGCAACGCTTGTAAGTTCTGGGTCAAGTGATTTTTCATAGCGTTGAGATGCGTCAGTAACAAGACCAATTGCACGGCTTGTTTTTCTTATCATTACTGGGTCAAAGTTTGCACCTTCAAACAAAACATTTGTTGTTGTGTCTGAAATTGATGATTTAAGTCCGCCTTTAATTCCTGCAATTGCAACAGGAACTTTTTTATCATCTGCAATTACAATTGCGCCTTCTGGAATGTCGTGTTCTTCACCTTCAAGAGTCAAGAGTTTGTCACCTTTTTGTGCTTTCAAAACTTTAATGCCCGAGACAACATCATGGTCAAAAGCATGCATTGGTTGACCAGTTTCAAGCATTACATAGTTTGTAATGTCTGCCAAAAGATTGATATCTCTCATTCCGGCATAACACAAACGGATTGCCATTTTCATTGGTGATTTTTTAACTGTCACATTGTCAACAGAAATTGCACCATAGCGATAGCAATCTTCGTTCAGATTTTCAACAGGAATTTTTTCAAGACCATCAAATTTTGAAAGGTCAAGAGTCTCAAGTGGTTTAAGTTGCTTGTCAAAAATTGCAGCAAATTCACGAGCCAAACCATAGTGACCCCAAAGGTCAGGACGGTTTGTTAATGTTTTGTTGTCAATTTCAAGAACAACATCATCAACTGGCCAAACATTTTTAATGTCTTCACCAAGTGTTACATTTTCGGTCACTTCCATGATTCCATCATCGTCGGCACCAATTCCAAGTTCTGCGGCACTGCAACACATTCCGAAAGATTCAACACCAACAAGTTTTGCAGGTTTAATTTTCATTCCTGAAACACAGCCACCAACAGTTGCAACGCATGTAACAAGACCTTCTCGCGCATTTGGCGCACCACAAACAATTTGAAGAACTTCTTTGCCAACATCAACTTTCAAAATGTGAAGATGATTTGATTCTGGATGATTTTTGCATTCAATAATCTTTCCAAAAACAACGCCATAGGTGTCTTTTCCCTTTTCTTCATAGCCTTCAATTTCGGCAGTTGCAAGGTTGAATCTTTTCACAAGTTCTTCGGTAGAGATTCCGTCAAGATCAACAAAATCTTTAATCCAATTCATTGAAATATACATTGTCTTCTCCTCCTATATCTTTGTTCCATATTGGCTTAAAAGTTTAATATTTCCGCTGTTAAGATAACGGATATCTTCAAGACCAGTTCTAATCATAACCAAGCGGTCAAAGCCAAGACCAAACGCAAAGCCGTTATATTTGTCTGGGTCAATTCCAGCCATTTTTAAAACATTTGGATGAATCATACCGCATGGGCAAAGTTCAAGCCAGCCAGTTTTTGAACAAGAGTTGCAACCCTTTCCACCACAGAATGGGCATGTTGCATCAAGTTCGAAACTTGGTTCAGTGAATGGGAAAAATCCAGGACGAAGACGAACGTTCACATCTTTTTTGAACACGCCTTTAAGCATTTGTTTCATGAAATAGATAAGGTTTGCAACAGAAACGTTTTCGTCAACAACAACGCCTTCAACTTGGAAGAATGTGTTTTCATGGGTTGCATCAAGTGCTTCATTTCTGAAACATCTTCCTGGAAAAATAACACGACATTTTGGACCATGTGTTCTCAAAATGCGGTTTTGTGCAGCAGAAGTTTGAGTTTTCAAAACCTCGCCATTGTCAAGCCAGAAAGTGTCTTGCATGTCACGTGCTGGGTGCGATGCAGGAACATTTACAGAGTCAAAGTTGTTATATTCGGTTTCAATTTCATTTCCATCTTCAACAATAAAGCCCATTGAAACAAAAGTGTCAATGATTTGTTTTTGAAGAATGGTTCTTGGTGAAAGTGCTCCGGTTTTCAAATCAACTGGCAAAGTATAGTCAATTTTCTTGTCATTTTTAAGTTCTTCTTCAAGAGCAAGAGCCTCAACCTTTTCTTTCAAATTTTTTGCAGTTTCTTCAACGTTTGTTTTAAGGTTGTTGATAAGCATTCCAATTTCTTTCTTTTGTTCGTTTGGAACAAGACGGAAATCAGCCATTAAATTTGTGATTTTTCCTTTTTTTCCAAGAAAGTCAAGACGCAAAGATTCTACATCGGCAAGCGATTTTACATTTTTGCAGAACTCTTCAAATTCTTCTTTAAGTTTTAAGATTTTCTCTTTCATTTTTCTTTTCCTTTAAAAAAAATAAAAGCGCCCATGGAGATTGTCTCTCCAAGGACGCGTTGAAAGCGTGGTACCACCTTGTTTCACACAAAAAGTGTCTCGTTTCAGCCTTTCACGGGGGCAACCGACTTGCCATTTCCTGCAAGCAACTCATATGCCGAAATTCATTTTCAACTGAACCATATGTTGCCTTCCAGCCACGAGCAACACTCTCTTCATGGAAATTGAAAACTACTTTACATAGTCATCGTCTTTATAATAATTTAATTATAAACCAAAAAGGTTCAAAGTCAAGCATATTTTATTTTTCTTCTAGAACATGTTTAACTTTCTTTTTCATTGAAAAGCGATAAACAACCAATTTTTTGCCAATGTGGCAAATAGGTTCTGCTTTAAGTTTGTTTGAAATTTCTTCAAGCATTGCTTTATAGTCTTCATCACTTGATAGCACTGAAATTTTCACAAGTTCTTTCGCGTCAAGTTCCATTGAAATTTGAGCAAGAACATTGTCTGTAATTCCATCTTTGCCAACAATGACAGTTGCATCAATTTGACTTGCAAGTGCACGAAGTTTTGCACGAGTTTTAGAATCCATTATTTTCTCCTTTAATCTGGGAAATATTCAAAGTCAACATCTTTAACACGTACAATGCTTCCTTCAACTGCCCCACGTTTTTTAAGTTCTTTGATAATTCCCTTATCTTTCAAAACTTTTTGGAAATATGCAAAAGATGTATAGTCATCTACAACAATATTTCGAACAAGTTCATCAATAAATCCGCCAGAAAGCACAAACGCACCATCGTCTGCACGAGTGATTTCATATCTGTTTTCATCTGGACGAGTGTATACAAATGGTGTAAATTCAAGGGGTTTCTTTGGTGGAAGCGCTTGAAGTGCTTTATACACAACATTCAAAAGTCCATCAAGATTTCGGTTTGAAACCGCAGAAATTTCAACAACTTCATATTTTGTTTTAAGTCTTGAAAGATGTTTCTTGAAGTCAGAAATTTGTTTTTCTGTTGCAAGGTCACACTTGTTCAAAACAACAATTTGTGGAAGAGATGAAACTACTTTTCCATATTTTTTAAGTTCGTTGTTTACAATTTTAAAATCAGAATATGGGTCGCGGTCTTCACTTCCTGAAACGTCAATAACATGAAGCAAAAGTCTTGTTCTTTCAATATGACGAAGGAAATAATGTCCAAGACCAACACCCTCACTTGCACCCTCGATGATTCCAGGAATGTCGGCAATCACAAAACTCTTATCATATACTTTGGCAACGCCAATGTTTGGTGAAAGTGTTGTGAAATGATAGTTTGCAATTTTAGGTTTTGCAGAAGTGAGCATTGAAAGAAGTGTACTCTTTCCGACATTTGGAAAACCAATAAGACCAACATCTGCAATTGTTTTAAGTTCCAAAATCACTTGTTTTTCTTCGGTAAGTTGACCGGTTTGTGAAAATGCAGGTGCTTGACGTTTGCTTGTTTTAAAGTGATAGTTTCCTTTCCCACCTTCACCACCAACAAGCGCTGTCACCTTGTCACCATCTTTGAAAAGGTCTGCAAGAATGCCTCCGGTTTCGGCATCTTTTATAACTGTTCCGCATGGAACTTTGATGATAAGATTTTTTCCGCATTTACCTGTGCAGTTTCCACTTCCTCCATTGGTTCCGTCTTCTGCGCGATAATGTTTTGTGAATTTGAAATCTGCAAGGGTGTCAAGTTGATGGTCGGCAACAAAAATAATGTCGCCACCTTTT
>USTJ01000025.1 GCA_900557585.1 uncultured Eubacteriales bacterium | reverse complement strand
GAAACACTATGGTTGTTTACTTGTATTTAATTGTCATGAATATTGCTTGCGCTTTTATTATTTTGTGTTATATTGGAATAATTATTTCTGTTGTAACTACAATCTATTTGTATTGACGTTGGAACTTTTGCTGTTGATTTTACGTTTTTTATGTTTTAATAATTATTTGTTTGTTGGTTGTTTATATGTTTATATTTTTACCATTGTATGTTTTTAAAATGTTATTTTTCTTGTGAATACTTGTATTTTTTATGAAAACTTTTTGTGTTGTTTATTATTGTTTTTTAGTTGTTTTTTTATAGTCATTAGTATATATATTTTTTTGTTTAAATTTTTATTTATAAATTTATTTTGTTTTGTGATAATTGTTGTGGTTCTTGTAAAAAAAATAACCAACAAACCATATGTTGGTATTGTTGGTTATTTTATTTTATATCATTTGCAGAAATAGCATTTTGTGTTCTTGAACGGCTTTGACGACGGCGTTGAAGTTTAGATATTTATCGACTATTCCTTTGACGACATTGAATATCCAACTTCCAAGTTGAGATTGGTTTATATAGTCGAAAACAGATTTGAGGGAGCCGTCTTCGTTAAAGAATGAAAGGATAGAGAAGAGGAAGGCTATGAACAAGAACCCTTTTACAAGTCCGAACAGAACGCCAAGGATTCGGTCGGTTATTCTTATTCCGTCAATTTCGCGGGTTCTTTTGGTTATAAGACTGATTATCCATAAAACAAGATAGATGATGGCAAACGAGATTACAAAGCCTATAATAAGTGAAAAGAATGCTGAAAATGATTTTGAAAGGATTTCATTTAAAGTGCAAGTTTCTTTTGCTTCGATTTGTTCGGGTGAAATTTTAATCATTGCGCCGAGCAATTTTTTGAATGGTACTTTTCCCTCGGAAAGTGTTTGCGCCACGTGTTTTGAAATTTCACTTTTGCTCATGCCAACCATGTTTGTGTCAAAAAGTGGGGTGGCGCTTGAAAATTTTGACATAAAACCTTTACACATTGCGCCTTCCATTCCAAACCAATTGTTTAAAAGGTTTGTTATTGGTCTTGCAAGAAAAATTGAAATGCAAAAGTTTACAAATGTGCTGAAAACTGAAAGCAAAGAAAAGATAAGCCCTTTCCAGAAGCCTATTGCAATGAACACTATTAAAATTACAATTATTCCAACATCAATCCAGTTCATAACATACCTTGGTTTTATCTATTTACATTATATATAATATTATATAAAAAGTAAAGTAATGAAAATACAAAATCCGCAAAATGTGTGTTTTCTTTTATAATTTTTAGAGTAATTTTTGAAATTTCGCGCAAAAATATTGTTTTTCTTGGACTTTGTTTGTTAAAAATTATTTTATGGATACAAACATTGTAAAAGTATTAAAAGTTCAAAACAACATTTCAATTATTAACATGCTTGAAAAAGCAAAACAAAATGAACAAAAAAGTAACATTGTTTTTCTTTGTGTGGGAAACTCGAAAATATGGTATGACTGCTTTGGACCATTTGTTGGAAGTCTTATTCAAAAACTTGGGCTTGAATATTTTGTTTATGGAAACATTCGGTCGAACATTTTGCTTTCGAATATTCAAGAATATATAGACATGATATATCGTTTTCACACAAATCCATATATCATTGTTCTTGACAGTTCAATTTCTGATGTTTTGGATTTTGACATTATTGTGAAAGAGGGGGCAACAGTTTGTGGGGCTTTTTCACAATCACCTCTTGAGGTTGGAGATATGAAGATTTCATGCCTTGTTCCCGCAAAAGAAATTAAAAGTTCAGCAGGATACACAAAAATGCTTTCCGAGATAAAAAGAATAGGTTTCTTTTTGAATCATGTTTTTGGAGACAAAAGTGCGTGATTTTGTAAATTTCATAACATTTTTAATAAATTTTATGCATTTTTGCAGTTTTTGCACATGATTTTGATTTTTTATGCAATTTTTTAGTGCACCATTTTGCGAAAATATTTGATATATTTAATATTTTATGATAATATTATGTTACATGGCAAGCATTATGAAATGTGCTTTCTGCGATGAATTATGGAGGCAATATGAACGAACAAGAAAACAAAGAAAATCAAATTAAACCAAAGGGTGGTTTAATGAGCAAAATTGTTGTTTTCCTTATGGCAGTTGTTTTGATAATTTTGCTGTTCTGGGTTGTTTCAATCTCTTCGAAAGGGGAACAAATTTCCTATGACACTTTTGTTTCATATACAAATGAAGGAAAGATTGAACGCGTTGAACTGAATGCAAAACAAATCAACATTTTGACAAAAGATGGAAAGTGGCAATGGTTCTATAACCGTGACAGCATTGAAGACGACACTTTGGCTGTTGTGAAAGAATATAACAAAACCGTTGATGAGAAGAACATGGCAGACCCTTCACTTCAACTTACTAAAATTAAAATTGTTCCTGGAACAACCACTACATTTAATATTTTGAATGTTATTTATCCAGTTTTACTTTTGGTTGTTGGCATTTTAATGGTTTCTTATCTTGTGAACCAATTTAAAGGAATCAACCGAAACAATATGGACTTTGTGAAGAACCGTGCAAGAATAATTCCAAGCAAGGTTAAATTTGACAAAGTTGCTGGCGCAGACGAAGAAAAAGCACAACTTGAAGAAATTATCGAGTTTTTGAAAAATCCAGATAAGTTTACAAGAGTTGGCGCAAGAATTCCAAAAGGAGTTTTGCTTGTTGGCCCTCCTGGAACCGGAAAAACATTGCTTGCAAAAGCAGTTGCTGGCGAAGCAAATGTTCCATTCTTTACTATTTCGGGTTCAGACTTCATGGAACTTTATGTTGGTGTTGGTGCTTCTCGTGTCAGAGATTTGTTTGAAAACGCAAAGAAAGCAAAACCTTGCATTGTGTTTATTGATGAAATTGATGCAGTTGGAAGACAAAGAGGCACTGGTCTTGGTGGCGGAAATGATGAAAGAGAGCAAACCTTAAACCAACTTCTTGTTCAAATGGATGGTTTCGAACAAAATGAAGGAATCATTGTGATGGCTGCAACAAACCGCGCAGACATTCTTGACCCAGCACTTACTCGTCCTGGAAGATTTGACCGTCAAATTTATATTGGCAGACCAGACGTGAAAGGAAGAGAAGAAATTCTTCGTGTTCACAGTGAAGGCAAACCACTTGCAAGCGATGTTAACTTAAGTGACATTGCAAAAGTTACAATTGGCTTTACTGGTGCAGACCTTGAAAACCTTATGAACGAATCTGCACTTCGAGCAGCAAGATTCAACCGCACTCAAATTATCATGGAAGATATCAACAAATCTCTTGTGAAAGTTGAAATGGGTGAGGCTAAACATTCATATATCATTTCAGATGAAGACAAGAAAATCACAGCATATCACGAGGCTGGACATGCAGTTATTGGCAGATGTGTGAAAAACAATCAACCTGTTCACGAAGTTTCTATCATTCAACGTGGTGGAGCAGCGGGATATACAATGAGTCATCCAGATGACGATCACGCACACATGACTCGTGGAAAAATGTTTGATGAAATTACAATGCTTCTTGGCGGACGTGCCTCAGAGACATTGTTCCTTGATGACATTACTGCTGGCGCATCAAGCGACATTAAAAGAGCAACCGACCTTGCACGAGCAATGGTTACTGAATATGGAATGAGCGAAACAATTGGAGCCGTGAACTATGGTGGCGAAGGAAGCCAAGTGTTTATTGGTCGTGACTATCAAGATCGTGTTTCATATTCCGAAAAAGAGGCAAGCGTTATTGATGCTGAAATCAAAAAGATTATTGATAAATGCTTTGCCGAGGCACAAGAAATTTTGACAAAACATAAATCACAAGTTGACACAATGGTTGAAGTTTTGCTTGAAAAAGAAACAATTTATAAAGATGATGTTGAACTTATCATGAGCGGGGCAACCAAACAAGAAGTTGAAAAATCAATGCAAGAAAGAGCAAAGGCTCGTGAAGAAGAAAACAAGAAACGTCTTGAAGAGGAGGAAAAGAAAAAACAAGCCTCGGTTCCAGACGACAACTATATCGACGCTCTTTTGAAAATTGCCGAAGAAAGAGCAAAACAAAAAAATGAAGGAACAATAGAAACCAAAGTTGCTGGCGAAAAAGAAAAGAAAGAAGAACCAAAAGTTGAGGAAAAACCTGTTTCAGACAAAAAGACTTCTGAAAAGAAAAAAGAAAAAACAACTTCTGAAACCAAAACTGAAAAAGCAGAAGAAGTGAAAACAAAGAAAACTTCTGCATCAAAACCAAAAACCAAAACAAAAACAGATGAGGAAAAATAATATGAACTTTAAAAAATTTGCAATTTTTTCATGTGTTATTGTTGCCATTATCGCAGCAACAATGGTTGTTCTTGGTTGCATTCGAGTTAACAGCAAACTTGACATTGAAGAACCAACAACATTCGTATATTATTTAAAAACATCGGTTGGTTTAGAAAAAACAAAAACTGATTCACCAAAGATTTATAATAACCTTAAAAAGAAAGTTGACGAAATGACAAATTTGAGCATTTTCGACTATATGGCAAAAGGAATCAGCCTTAAAGCAAAACCTGGTCAAGACTATGACAACAATTTTCCACCATATAGGAATTTAAATAAAGAAGAGGGATTTTTCCTTGAAATGCAATATGAAAACACACAAACCATTGTTGTTGAAATTGATGGCAACACAAAGGTTGTTGAGTTCACAGGGCTTATGATGCAAGTTAAAAACTCTGCAAGAGCAAGCGAAGTTGCACTTTATTTCTCAACTTCAACAGGTTCAAGCAAGAGTTATAAAGACAACCCAATTATTATTGTTGCAAAACAAAGAAATCTTTATAGATATTTAAACACTCTTGTTGAAGACTAAAAAATAATCACTCCAATTTTGGGGTGATTTTTTATGCTTAAAAACTGAGGCCAAGGGATAATGATTTGTTTTTTTATTTATCTTTGTTTTCTGTGCTGTCAAAATTAAATTTTATAGTGCTGAAAGATGTGAATGATTTGATTTATATAATGAGTTAGTGATGTTAAATGTGTGAATGTAATATTATTTTAAAATGAAAGAAAAGTATAACGATTGGTAAAATGTTTTAAAAACACATACTTGATTGTTTTTTATTAAAAAAATGTGTTGTTGAAATTGATGATAAATTGCATTGATATTTATAAAGTAAGCAAAAATAAAAGCACTCAAAAGAGTGCTTTATTTTGTTTATAGCGCATTGTTTCATGTGAAACATTTTAAACATTGAAGCGGAAAAGCATAACGTCACCGTCTTGCACCACATAATCTTTGCCTTCAATTCGAACTTTTCCGGCTTCTTTTGCAGATTGATAGTTTCCATATTCAACAAGAGTTTCATATGGCACAACTTCGGCTTTAATGAATCCTTTTTCAAAGTCTGTGTGAATTTTTCCAGCGGCTTGTGGAGCCTTTGAACCTTTCATGATTGTCCATGCCCTAACTTCTTTTTCGCCGGCAGTCAAGAAACTGATTTGACCAAGCAAGCGATATCCAATTTGAATGATTCGGTCAAGCCCACTTTCTTTGAGTCCAAGGTCATCAAGAAACATTTGTCTTTCGTCATCATCAAGTTCGGTGAGTTCTTGTTCAACTTTTGCAGAAATTACAAGAACTTCGGAACCTTCTTTCTTTGCAAATTCTTTCACTTCTTTCACAAATTTGATGTCGTCTTCATTTTTGCCAAGGTCGCTTTCTGCAATGTTGCATGCATAGATAACAGGTTTGGTTGTGATAAGAAAAAGTGAAGATGCAATTTTCTTTTGGTCATCTGAAAGGTTGGCACTTCTTGCAGGTTCGCCATTTTCAAGTTTTTCTTTGATTATGTTTAAAACTTCAAGTTCGGCTTTTGCATCTTTGTCGCCCTGTTTTGCTTTCTTTTCGGTTTTTTCAATTCTTGAAGAAACGCTTTCAAGGTCGGCAAGAGAAAGTTCAATGTTGATGGTTTCAATGTCTCTGATTGGGTTGATAGAGCCCTCAACGTGGGTTATGTTTGCATCTTCAAAACAACGAACAACGTGAACGATTGCTTCGCATTCACGAATTGATGCAAGGAAACGGTTTCCAAGACCTTCACCGCGTGAAGCCCCTTTAACAAGACCCGCAATGTCAACAAATTTCAAACTTGCGTGTGTGATTTTTTGTGTGTGATATAGTTCGCCAAGAACATCAAGACGATGGTCAGGAACGGCAACAACTCCAACATTTGGCTCTATTGTGCAAAATGGATAGTTTGCGCTTTCTGCTCCCGCTTTTGTAATGGCGTTAAAAAGTGTGCTTTTTCCAACATTTGGAAGTCCTACAACTCCAAGTTCCATATTTTTTCTCCCTTTAAATTTGTTTGCTTGTTCATTATACTCGACTTTTCGCAAAAAATAAAGTGTATTTTGATATTAAAATTGCTCATTTGGCATAAAATTGTTTATGGAGTGTGTTATGGACATTTTAAAAGCAATTGTTCTTGGCATTGTTCAAGGGCTTACAGAGTTTTTGCCGATTTCTTCTTCTGGGCATTTGATGATTGTTGAAAGCCTGCTTTCTTTTTCGGGTGGGGGAATGTTTTATAATGTTATGCTTCATGTGGCGTCGCTTCTTGCGGTTGTCATTGTTTTTTGGAAAGATGTTGTTCGAATTTTGAAAAATCCACTTGGTGAAGAAATGAGGCATATTGTTCTTGCAACCATTCCAACGGTGATTATTGCTCTTGTTGTGAACCATTTTTGTAATGACTATATGCTGAAAAGTTTTGTTGGTTTTGGATTTTTGATTTCTGCAATTGTAATTTTGATAACATCAATTTTGCAAAAACAAAGCAAATCTGTTTGTTTTGAAAACATGACAAATGGAAAGGCTTTCACCATAGGTGTTGTTCAAGGGCTTGCGGTTTTCCCTGGAATTTCGCGCTCTGGAAGCACAATTTGTGCAGGGCTTATTCAGAAAGTTGAAAGAGAAAAAAGTGCGTCATTCAGTTTCCTTATAAGCGTTCCTGTAATATTAGGAGGCATGGTTTTTGAACTTGCTGGCGGAATTAAAAATGGCTTTGGTTCGGTTTCGGCTTTGCCTTGCATTTTTGGTTTTTTGGCATCTTTTGTTGTTGCTTTGTTTTCAATCAAGTTTATGATGAAAATTGTGAAAAAAGGCAATTGGTGGGGCTTTTCGGTTTATTTGTTTTTGCTTTCTGTTTTTGTTCTTCTTAACCAATTTGTGTTTGGGTGGTTTTAAACTTTTTTTACTAGTTTTTTACAATAATGTTGGTTTTTAATATTAAAAAAAGTGGTTTTTTGCATTTTTTTGAAAGAATAAGGTGAGTGAAAAATAAAAAAGAGATGCTTTGTTGCATCTCTTTTTAGAAATTAAAATAAAGATTTTAACGTCTTGAACCACCGCAATTTTTGATGTCTGTTGTGTTTTTTTCAGAACTATTTCTAGTGCAAGACTTTTTCTTTTTTTCAACTTTGTTTTTCATTGCATTCTCCTTTTTATAATTTCTATTTATAGTATGAAGCGAAAGAGTTTATGTTATGCATCATTTTGAAAATTTACTGTCAACTTTAATATTTTTTGGAGTTTGTGTGGTGGTTTTTTCTTCTTTAACAGTGTTGTTTTCAACAATAAAATGTTTATTGGTAAGTTCAGGAAAAAGGTTTAGCGCAGAAAAAATTATTATTGTTTTTTCTTTTTTCAGTGTTTTTAAAATTGAAAATATTGTTTGTTTTTCTTGGTCGGTTAGTGCTGGTGGAAATTCATAGAACAATATCACATCAGAAGACGCCAAAACTGCGCGAGCAATTGAAAGTTGAAATTTTTCAAATGTTGACAATCCGTTTTCGTTGTCTTGAATCAAGGTTTGATAGGTGTTTGGAAGGCTCATGATTTTGTCATGAAGTTTGGCGATT
>USTJ01000024.1 GCA_900557585.1 uncultured Eubacteriales bacterium | reverse complement strand
AAAAAAAGCAAAAACCGCTTGTGCTTTTATTTTTTATAATGGTTAGTTTATTTTTTCAAGAGTGATTTCTTTATCTTTATAAAAGATTTTTGAAATTGGACTATCATTTTCAACAACAAGTTTAAGCGTTACAATAATCCCTTCATAGCCAGGACTTTTGACAACATCTCTTGTTTTTGTATATTCATAGTAACTTCGATCAACCGATACTCCGTTTATTGTAGTTTGGCTGACAACAAGTCTGCCAAGAAAGTTTTTTGCAGTTTTTGTTTGCCCGTTTTGAATATATTTGAAATCCGAAGCCTCTATTGTTATTCTTTCTTCTTCGCTGTCAACATCAATTTCAATATAATAGCCAGTTTCACGAGCCTCTGTCACCGCCGCACTTTCAACTTTTTTGGTTGATGCAAAAGTTGCATTGATAGGTTTTTCCTCTTTACATCCAGCAAACAAACACGCTGGAACAACCATTGCACAAAGCGTTAACACACACATTAAAATTTTCTTTAATGATGATTTATTCATTTCTGTCTCCTTAAAACAAGACCATTATAACCCAAAACAAAAAAACTTTCAACAAAAGCGTGCAATTTTTTCGTTTATGCCATTTTTTGTTTTGAAAAAAAATTTATATTGTTTATAATCATATTATAAAAATATTTTTATCAGGGGGAAAAATATGAAACTTACCGCAGAACAACAAGCCATTCTTGACGGAAGCGAAGGCGAAACCAAAGCGAAAATCATGCGAACTTTGGTTGAGTTTGGCGACATTTTCGGAGCAAAGCGCCTTGTTCCAGTTTCAACAAATGGTCACCTTGTGACATCTTTTGGAATTGGACTTTTAAAACCAGTTTATCGCATTATGGACGAAATTATTGATGCAGGGCTGAAAACTCCATATCCATTTACAGTAGACCCACGCCCAATTGACTATGAAAACGTTAAAGTTGGGCTTTTGAACAAGTTGATTTTCAGCAAAATCATGTATTCGCAACAAAAACACTATGAAGAACAACTTTCTAAAATTGGACTTAAAAACAAAAATGCATTCTCTTGCACATGCTATCTTTCAGACGTTGGAAACACTCCAAAATATGGCGACATTTTGTCTTGGGCTGAAAGCAGTGCTGTTGTATATGCAAACTCTGTTCTTGGAGCAAGATGCAACCGCAACAGCGGAATGCTTGATATTTTCGGTTCTCTTCTTGGACTTGTTCCAGAATTTGGACTTTTGACCGATGAAGGCAGAAAAGCATCTTGGGTTGTTGAAATTAAAACCTCTTCTCTTCCAGAAGCACAAATTCTTGGAAGTGCAATTGGAATGAAAGTTATGGAAGATGTTCCATATGTCAAAGGTCTTGACAAATTTCTTGGAGATAAACTTAACGACCAAACAATTTCATATTTAAAAGATTTTGGAGCCGCAACCGCTTCAAATGGTGCTGTTGGACTTTATCACATTGAAAACTTGACACCAGAAGCAAAAAAACTTGGCGAAAAACTTTTGAAAGAAGAATACAAAACCTATGTCATCGACGACGCAGAACTTGAAAGAGTTTATAAAAGTTATCCAGTGATGTGGAAAAACAAAAGCGCAAAACCAACCCTTTGCTTTATTGGTTGCCCACACCTCACATTCGACCAACTTGTTTCTTGGACACATCGCATTGAGGAAGCACTTCAAAAATCTGGAAGAAAGAAAGTTAAAGTTCGCACAATCATGACAACCGCGCCAGATGTTCTTTCACACTTCAAACGCAGTGAAGAATATGCAAAATTGATTGGATTTGGTGTAAAAATCTCTTCAATCTGCCCTCTTATGTACACAAACAACCCAATTGCTGGTTCAAAACCAATTATAACAAACAGCAACAAACTTCGAACATATTCTAAATCTAGATACTATAAAGATGAAGACATTTTGAAACTTATTTGTGGGGAGGAAAAATAATGAAAAAAGAATTTAGCGGACGCGTTATTTGCGCTGGCGAATATGAAGGCGAATGCGTTGTTTCAAAACAAGGACTTAACACCCTTGCAACTTTCCAAAAATCTGCACTTAAAAACGCAAAGAAGATTATTGGTTCCGACCAAAACAATCCAGACGTTTATGGAAAAAACCTTACTGGAATTGCACTTATTTTGCCACAAACAATTGGTTCAACAACTGGCGGACTTGTAATTCAAACAATCTGTCAAATGGGAATCAACCCTTCTGCTCTTTTGTTTGCAGATGAAATTGACTCTCTTGCGGCATCGGGCGTTATCCTTGCAAAAAACTGGGAAAAAAGCAAGATTATTGCAATTGACAAACTTGGCAAAGAAATTTTGTCTGACATTAAAACCGGAGACAGAATTAAAGTTACTGCCGACGGAAAAGTTATAAAACTTGACTAAAAAAAACGCAAAAACATGGTTTTTGAATGCAAAAACCGCCAAAATTTGTATATTTTGATTGATAAAACGAAAAAACATACAAAATAAAGCAAAATAAAAAAGCAGTATTTTACTGCTTTTTTTGTTGCAGATATTTCTGAAATGCAATTTCATCTGAAACAATTTGCTCTAAACTTTTAAACTCAAAATTTCCATATTCATTTATCAAATGTGTGTTATCACAAACAATTTTTGCAAGGTCACCCTTCTTCTTTTCTCCAAACGAATATTCAATTTTTTTATTTAAAACTTTTTCTGCACACTCAATAACCTGCAAAACCGAATAGCCATTTTTAGCACCACCAACATTGATTGTGTCAAATTTTGATTTTTGTTTTTCAAGCACTGCGCAAACAATTTTTGCAAGGTCGCAAACATGAATATAATCACGAACAGGAGTTCCGTCTTTGGTGTTATGGTTGTTCCCATTCAGTTTCAGTGGTTTATTTTCAAGAGCATTTTTGCAAACAAACGAAACTAAATTTATTTTGTGTTTTTTTGAATGGTCACCAAGCATATATTTTATCGAAGCCGAAACTGGATTTGTGAATCGGAAAATTGTGCACAATATGTTTGGATTTTGTTTTGCAAAATCTTTTATTTTTTCCTCTCCAAGCATTTTTGTTTCTGCATATGGTGAAACCGGTGAAAGTTTTTGCTTTTCGCAAATATTTTCACAATCGCAGATGCCATAAACCGTGATGCTTGATGCAAACGCAAAGTGTTTGACTTGATATTTTCTGCAAAGAAGCAAAACATTTTCAAGGCTTTGCATGTTATTTAAAAAATATTCATCTTTTTTCTCGAAACTTTCAGCAACATATTTTCTTGCAGAAAGGTGCAAAACTGTGTCAAAATTTCCAGACGCAAAAACATTTTCAATTTCATGCAAATTACAAACATCTGCCTTTACAAATTTGAGGTTTTCAAATTTTTCTTGCAAAAAATGAACATGCGAAACATAGGCATTCTTCAAATCGTCTGCCACAGTAACATTATAGCCGTTTTCCAAAAGGCAAGCGCAAACATTGCTTCCAATGAACCCTGCACCGCCAGTGATGAGAATATTTTTCATTTTTCTTTAAAAAAAGACTCTTGCGAGTCTTTATTTTTAGTTATTTTTATATGGAAGAAGAGCCATTACTCTTGCTTTCTTGATTGCGTTTGTAAGTTCTCTTTGATGTTTTGCACAAACGCCAGTTGTTCTTCTTGGAATGATTTTTCCTTTTTCAGTCATATATTTTCTGAGTCTTTGAACATCTTTATAGTCGATTGCTTCAACTTTGTCTGCGCAGAAAGCACAAACTTTTTTAGGACTCTTTCTAACTTTTTTAGGATTTTTATCATCATAAGAAGCATTGTTATTGTTATTTTTAACTTGCTTTTTCATAATTTCTCCTTTTGCTAGAACTAGCGATTAAAATGGAAGGTTGTCGTCGTCGATTGGTTCGAATTTGGTTACGACGTCTTCTTTTCCGGTTGGTTTTGTTGACTCTGCTTCTTCTGCGCCGTTTCTTGTTGACAAGAATTCAACTTCATCTGCTGTGATTTCAGTGATGAATCTTCTTGAACCATCTGGTGCATCATATTGACGAGTTTGAATTGTTCCAGAAACACCTGCTTTGCTTCCTTTTTTCAAGAATTTATAGCAGTTGTCTGCAAGGCCTCTCCAAACAATGATAGGCAAAAAGTCTGCTTCTCTTTCTCCGTCATTTCCGGTAAAACGACGAGGAACTGCCAAAGTGAATTTGCAAAGTGAAATTCCACTGTTGGTTGTTGTAAGTTCTGGATCTTTTGTCAAGTTTCCAGTAAGAAATACTCTATTCATGATATTTTCTCCTTTTCTATTTTGCTGAAATCATGTGACGAACAACGCCATCCATGATAAGCAATTGACTGTCAAGAACTTGTGGAAGTGATACTGGTGCTTCAAAATTTACAAGAACATAGTATCCTTCGTTTTTATATGCAATTGGATATGCATATTTACGGATTCCCCATTTGTCAGCCTCTTGTGCCTTTCCACCATTGTTGTTGATAAGGTCGTTCACTTTTGAAATGATTTCTTCTCTTTTCTCGTCTGAAACCTGTGCATCAATGATGTATAAAAGTTCATATGCTTTCATTTTTTCTTCCTCCTTTTGGACTCATTCGGCTCGAACAGGTGTTTTGCGCATGCAAAAAATCTTCCGAGCAAGGAACTGATATAATGATTATAGCAAACCTTTTTGCAATTTGCAACAATTTTCTTTTTTTTATGCGTGCTTTTTTTATCTTTGTTTTCAAATGTTTGACATTTTAAAGATTTATATTGTAATATTATTTATATAATAACACTATTTGGAGTCGTCATGGCAAAAAATAACACTAAACAAGTTAAAATTGAAGATGTTCTTGAACTTAAAAAAGTTGAAGACAACCAAAATAAAGAAATAGAAAATAAAAAAGAAGATAAAGCCAATGCTCCATTGACTTCTGTTTCTGAAACCAAAAACACAGACGAAAAACCTGTGAAAGCCAAAAAAGAAACAAAGAAAGAAGAAAAAGAGCCAACACAAACCGAAGCAAAAGAACCAGAAGAAGTGAAAAACATTTCTCTTGCAAACAAAGGCAAAAACATTTCTTCTAAAACTGCAAAAAAGTCAACCTCTAAAAACATTGCTCAAAGTTCAGAAAACAAAAAGGAAAAAGCATCAAAAAAGAAAAAAGATGCCGAACCTGAAAAGAAACCTCAAAGGGTGAAAAGAGTTCGAACCGATGCTTCAACCGGTCTTACTGATGACCAAGTTCAAGAAAGAATTTTGAAAGGTCAAACAAACCACACCCCAAACCGAAACGTTAAAACATATAAAAGAATTTTCTTTGAAAACACCGTGACATTCTTTAACATTTTGTGTCTCGCGGTTGCAATTTCACTTATCTGCGTTGGTGCATGGTCAAACTGCTTGTTCATGGCAATCATCATCATTAACACAGCAATCGGAATTATCCAAGAAATCAGAGCAAAGAAAACAATTGAAAAGTTGTCGCTTCTCACTGCTCCCGCAGTCAAGGTTGTGCGTTCGGGAATTGAACGAACAATCACAACCGACGAAGTTGTTATTGACGACATTGTGGTTCTTTCAAACGGAAAACAAGTTGTTGCCGATTGCTCGATTGTTGAAGGCAGTGTTGAAGTGAACGAAAGCATGCTTACCGGTGAAAGCCTTCCAATTAAAAAGAAAGTTGGAGACACACTTTTGGCGGGTTCGTTCATTGTTTCTGGAAACTGCAAATGCCGTGTTGAAAAAGTTGGCTCGAACAACTATATCCAACAACTTTCTGCAAAAGCAAAACAATATAGACGTCCAAAAAGCGAACTTTTCAATTCGCTTAAAGGTATTATCAAAGTTATTGGTATCATCATTATCCCAATTGCAATTTTGATGATTATCAACAATTATAGTTCAACAAACAGCATTACAAAAACTGTTACACAAACTGCCGGTTCTATCATTGGAATGATCCCTTCGGGAATGTTCCTGCTCTGCTCGGT
This sequence comes from uncultured Eubacteriales bacterium, assembly GCA_900557585.1. Classification (GTDB taxonomy): domain Bacteria; phylum Bacillota; class Clostridia; order Christensenellales; family UBA1242; genus UMGS2069. Next base: position 2,134 of record USTJ01000024.1, on the reverse strand, counting down.
TACTCTTACTGTTTCTGTCATCAAACTTTCTCGCCGTCAAGCACTTGTTCAAGACCTTTATTGCGTTGAAATGCTTGCCCGCGTAAACGTTCTTTGCCTTGACAAAACCGGAACAATCACCGACGGAACAATGAAAGTTTACAACTGCATTCAACTTTCAAACACAAACTATACGCTTAAAAGAATCATGGGTTCAATGCTCTCTGCCCTTGGCGACAACAACCAAACAAGCCAAGCGCTTATCAACTATTTTGGATATAACAAAGAACTTAAACCTGTGGTTACGCTTCCATTCTCTTCAACAAGAAAACTTTCTGCCGTTTCATTTGAAAACGCAGGAACCTATATCATGGGGGCACCAGAATTTGTAATTCCAAACAACCCAGACGAAAAAATCAACAACCTTGTTGAACAATATTCAAAAGACGGATATCGCGTGCTACTTGTTGCATATTCATCTTCAAACATTATTAAAGACAACCCACCTTCAAACCGCACACCTGTTGCGCTTCTCATTTTGGAAGACCGCATTCGTGATGACGCGGTTTCAACAATTGCATGGTTCAAAAACAACGATGTTAAGGTTAAAATTATTTCGGGTGATAACCCTCTCACTGTTGCAGAAATTGCAAAACGTGTTGGTGTTGAAAACACCGAATCGTTCATTAACCTTGAAGGCTTAAATGAAAAACAAGTTATCGCGGCTGCAAACAAATATACAGTTTTCGGACGCGTTACACCAGAACAAAAAGCAATTTTGATAAAGGCAATCAAGGCCGACGGAAACACTGTTGCCATGACTGGTGACGGTGTGAACGACATTCTTGCTTTGAAAGAAGCCGACTGCTCAATTGCAATGGCAAGTGGTTCCGAAGCCGTTCGCTCGGTTTCGCACATGGTGCTTTTGAACAGCGATTTCGGAAGCATGCCAGCAACCGTTCTTGAAGGACGAAGAGTTATCAACAACGTTCAAAAATCTTCTTCGCTCTTCTTTATGAAAACAATTTTCACAATTGTATTCTCTATCATTTGTTTGATTCTTCGAACCCCATATCCACTTTCAACAGTGCAAATGCTTTTGATGGAAACATTTGTAATCGGAATCCCATCGTTCTTCCTTGCTTTCCTTCCAAACAACAAACGAATTTCCGGAAAGTTTATTTATAACCTGATTCGAAACGCACTTCCTGGTGCAATTACACTTATTTTGAATGTAAGTTCAATCTATTTGTTCATCTATCTCACAACTGGCGACATTTCGTCTACAACCCAACTTGAAATTATCAGCACAATGTGTGCTCTCACACTCACCTTTACTGGTCTTGGTCTTCTTATCAGACTTTGCAAACCTTGGACAGTTTTGACTGGTCTTTTGTTTGGAACAATGCTCACACTTTGCGTTCTTGGAATTGTGCTTTTGCCAAGATTCTTCAATTTGGTTTCAATCGACCTTACTTCAAAACTTTATATCACAATTTTGGCAATCATCTCTCCAACACTCATCAACTTTATCTATGCAGTGTTCGAGAAGATTCGAATCTAGTTTAAAACTATCGTTCAAATCAACAATCAAAAAACTCCACTTTCGTGGAGTTTTTATTTTGCTATTTTTTTTACTTTTGATTATATTATTTTTGTTTTTCAAACATTTTTGATGCAATACTTTCTGCATCTTGCAGTCTTTAGTTCACATTTTTGATTGTGGTTTTCACTTTCACTTCAACATGGTCAAGATAGGCTTCGCCATGTTCCTCGTAAAACTTCTTCCATTGTTTTGGTTTAAATTGATAGCATTTGTCAGCAATTTTAAAAATGTCCACATCGTCGGTTTTTGCTTTTTCAAAGGTTTGCATAATATCGCGTTCAACTTTCTTTTCAATTGCTTTTTTGATTGCCGAAACCATTTCTTCATCTGGGTCTCGATAGATTTTTTCGGTGAGAGCACCATCATTTAAAAGTTCAACAATTCGAACATCTTTAAACATAATTTGAAGTTCAAAAACAGGCTTTCCCTCTTTGAAATTTATTTTTTTCCTTGTCTTTTCTTCACGAAACTGAATGCCTACTGTCGCATTTTTAAGAACTCCGCCGTTCACATTTTTAACAGTGAATTCACCATTGTTTGAAACATTAT
>USTJ01000023.1 GCA_900557585.1 uncultured Eubacteriales bacterium | reverse complement strand
CAACTTCTTGCTCAACAGTCATGAGAAGTGTTATAAGCGGAATCAAAAATGTTCCACCACCCATTCCCATTCCTGCAAAAAGCCCAGACAAAATTGCAATCAGCAAAAACCAAACAAAATTCATCATGCCACCGCCTTTACAATCATGATAACCCCAGCCGAAATCATTACGAGCGAGAATATCAAAGTTATAATGTCGTTTTTAAGTTTTGAAAGCAAAAATGTTCCCAGAACTCCACCAACAAGTGTTCCAATTATACATGGCAGAAAAACTTGAAAGTCGAAACCACCTTTCAAAATATAGATTATTCCGCTTGCGACGCAAATTGGAAGAATAATCAAAATTGCGGTTGCGTGGGCAACTTTTGTGTCAAGTTTCAAAATTGCGATTGAGCATGGAACCAAAAGCATTCCTCCGCCAGCACCCAAAAATCCGTTGGCAAAACCAACAAAAATACCCAAAAATATCAAAAGTAAAATTTGAACCCATCTCTTCATGTATATATTTTGATACATATTGAACAAATAAATGTATTAAAAACATAAAAATGATTGATTTTTTCGCACGCGTGATATAAAATGTATCAGGTAAGTCAAATATAAACAAAAAAGGAAAACGACAATGAAAAACAAACTTAAAAAAATCATTCTCAGCATTGCTTTGGTTTTCGCTGTGGCAATTGGCTCTTTCGTTGGGCTTGTGTCGGGCGTTATTTCCCTTTCATATGCTGAATATAAACCAACCTCTGTTCCTTCAAAGCCATATGACTTTTCAGACAACACTGGCTGGTCAAAAAATGCAATCAGCAACAATCCTTTGAAAGAAGCGTTTTCAACTTCTGCTGTAAGTCAAAAACTTGCAGACCTTGAAGTAGCATATCGTCCTTCAACCAACTATAAGGGTGAAGAACTTAACGAAAACGAAACTTCTTTGGTGATGATTGCCAAAAATGCCCCAGTATCTGTGAAAATGGACAAAGTTGAAAACGACGAATATGTCTATGAAAAAGACGGCGAAGGCAACTATGTCTATGTTCAAGAAGACGGAAAAGACAAAGTTTATTCTGAAACTGAAAGAGAAAATGATTCAGAATATAAACAAGACTATGTTTTGATTGACAATTCAAACAACCAATATCACAAAAGAATCAGAGTTCAAGAAGACAAAAACACCTATTTTTCATATAAAACAAGTGCATCTCTTTCTCTCTCTTCAAACTGCTATTATGTTGTAACTGCTTTTGTTTGGACAAAAGGCGCTGTTGCAACTGTTACAATTGGCGACCGCGACAATGAAATTTCTGCAAGTGCAACCGAGGTTTCTGCCGAAGGTTCTTGGAAAGAAATTTGGCTCTTCTTTGAAACAAGTGCTTCAAGTTCAATGAGCGCATATATCACTCTCTACTATGGTTCAAAAGACAAAATCGTTAAGTCTTCTTCTGCTGAAACCGAAGCAAACGGAATTGTTATTTTCGATCACATTGATGTTCAAAAAATCTCTAAAACCGAATATAACAAGCAAACAATTGCTGGTGAACACAAAGAAAATGTTGTTTTTGCAACAGGTTCTGCAAGAAAAGACTATACTCTTGACGTTTCACTTGTTGGCGATTTTGAAAACGACCCAACAATCTATGGAACAAAATATGGCGAGACTGGCTATGATGAAACTCTTGCAAACACACAATATCAATATTATGTTCCAAAATTTGCAGATGACAAAGCAACCGATCGTTTGAATGATAGACAACTTGCTTCATATCAAGACGCATACAGCAAACTTACTGCTCCTTCAAGAGTTCTTGAAAAAGACGAGTTCAAAACAACAGACGCTGAAAACAATGAAATTACATTTGACACTTTCAGAGAAAACAACCATGCTTTGAAACTTGAAAACAAAAGTGAGAAATATGACCTTGGTCTTCTCTCTCCTCGTTTCACAATCAAGCAATTTGCCTATTATCGCCTTTCAGTTTGGACAAAATCTAACGATGCAAACGCAGAAGCAGTTGTAAAACTTCTTTCATATATCCAAACTGGAAACAGCAATGGTGCAAACTATACTGATGGTGCTCTTCAAATTGCATCTCAAACCGTAACCGCTTTTACAAAAGACAACGACATTACAAACAACTGGACAGAAGTTGTGTTCTATATTCAAGGAAACCCATATCGTGACACAACTCTTCAAATTGCTCTTCTTGCTGGAAAAGAAAGCACAGTATATTTTGATGAAATGCGCCTTGAAGCAATTACAAGTGCAACATTCTCAAACGCTTCTTCTTCAACAAAAATCGACCTTGGTTCTTCAACAATCACTGTTGAAAACGGAATCACAAACGGCTCTTTCAACGACATTACAGTAAGTGATGTTGAAAGAATTGAAGACGTTGAAAAACCATATGCTCCTGCATCTTGGACAAAACTTGACAAAAACGATTCAAATGTTATTTCTGGTGTAATTTCAACAACCGATTCAGCATTTGACAGCGTTAAAGCAAAAATCGGAAATGTTTCAACAAACCCAATGACATTGACCGAAACAATTGGAAGCACTCCTGTATATCTTCCAAGAACAAACATTCTTACAATCTATTCAGAAAGCAAAAAGACCTATGGATATAAATCTTCAAGTTTCTCACTTTCATCTGGCTCTGTATATGAAATTACTTTCTATACTTTCGCAGACAAATCAAACTTTGAAGGAACAATCTACACTAACCTTCTTTTCAGTGATGAAAACATTTCAGAAGTGAAAGAAGAAGTTGTTCTTGGTAATGGCGGACAATGGACAAAACACACAGTTGTTGTAAGAACTGGAGCTTCATCAAGATCCCTCACCCTTCAAATTGGTGTTAAAGACGCAAAAGGAACAATGTATTTCCGCGACTTTGGATACAAAAAATATGAAGAAAAAACTGTGAACGACGAAAAAGTTTCTGTTGACAAACAATTTGTAAACAAAATCTCAACAAACGGCACACTTGAACTTCAAAAAACAAACAACTTGACATTCATCGACTTCTATGGAAACAGCGCAGTTATGCACTCTTCTGATAAAGTTGCAGATAAAGATTATTTTGAATCTCTTTTCTATAAAAAAGAGACAATCAAAGAAAACGAAAAAGTTCAAGGCGAACTTGGCGTTGTTGAAACTAACTCAAACGTTACACTTTCAACCGACCCATCACTTGTTCTTTCAAGTTCATTCATGAAAAGAGAAAGCTCTGTAACAGACTTTGCACTTCTTCTTTACAACAAAGCAGCAGGCGAAACAAAGATCTCTCCTGTTTCAAGTTCTTCACTTTCTTCATCATCATATTATCAAATCACTTTCTATGTTAAAACTGCAAACATTGAAGAAGCAAAAGGTTTGACAGCGAAAATGAGTGCAATCTCTGTTGAGTTCACAAACATCAACACTGGTTCACTTGACGACGAAAACAACAAATATACAAAATTCACTGTTCTTGTTAAAACCGGTTCTTCAAGCATTTCTAACTTTGAAATTGTGTTCAGCCTTGGAACAAAAGGAAACGAAGTTTCAGGTGTTGCACTTGTTTCAGACATCGACATTACAAAATTTGCAAACGAAGACGAATATAACAAAGTTCTTGAAACTGTTGACAAGAACGACCCTAACACAATTGTTAAAGATTTCTCATCATCAAACGACAAAGACGATGATGCAGACAAATCTGCTGACAGCCTTACTCTTGCAACATTCTTCCTTGTATTCTCTTCTATCCTTTTGGTTGTTGCAATTGTAATTGCTCTTGTTGCAATTTCAATCAAGAAACTTCCAAAATCAAAAACAGTTGTTGGAACAAACAATGCAAATGTTTCAAAAGACAAAACAACCGACACAACTTCAAAAGACGGATTTGTATAATAGAAAAACAAAAAACCACCATTTCGGTGGTTTTTTTATTGCAAATTTTATTTATAAACACACTTTATCTTTCATTTATCTCTTTTATCCATACAGTCCTATACTGAGGTTTTGTATTTTTGTATGTTTTTTTATTTACAATTCACAGCTATTTAGACTTGTTTCCCTATCCTTTTCTTTACTGATTAAACATATTCTTTTGCGATTATATATGACATGAAATCATTTTTTCTGCACATTTTTTAATTTATTTTGCACATTTTCTTTCTGAAATAAGCGAGGTTTTTGTAACAGCCTTCTTCTTTTTTCTTCGAAGCACAAAACCACGAATATGCGAAATATCAAACATGAAATAGAACAAAACCATGATGCCAACACAAACAATTCCAACAAGGCATGTATAAACAAATTTTGGCAAAAACAACCTAAAAAGGCGCAAAAGCAATTTTCCACAAACGGTTGCAACAATGCCATAACCCATGATTTTTGCAAAGTTTTTGATGAAAACATTTTCAAAAAGTCCACGTTTTTTGAGCATTCGAAGGTTTAAAAGTGAAGAGATTGTTGAAAGCGACCCCATTCCAACAATGAGTGCGTTTGTTCCCAAATATTTCGGCAAGAAGAATATGCAAAGAAACAAAGCAATTGCACTTATGACATAGTTTATAAGGCTTTTGATTTCCAGCCCCATAGAGTTCAAAAGCGAACTTGTGATTTGCGAAATTCCCATTGGAATCATTATAATCGCGGCACGGCTCACATATATTCCCGCCCCCGTCGAGCCAAACAAAATCTCACAAATTGGCGTTCCAAGAACAATGAATGCTGGAACAAAAATCATTGTGATAGCAAGGCTTACATTCAACGCAAGGTTTACGTGTGAAACCAACCCTTCAAAGTCTCTGGTGCTGGATTTATCGTCTATATTGCTGGTTTTGCTTGAAATTTCTGGAACAAGTGCAACAGCAAGCGAACTTATAAGTGTTCCCGGAATCATTATAAGCGGAAACGCCATTCCCATAACCATTCCAAACTCTGACATTGCCTGGCTTTCAGAAAAGCCATAAAGCATAAGTCTTGCAGGGATTATAAGAGCAATCAGGCTTGTTACAATTGATGATGCACTTCGCACAAAAGTGATTGGTGCCGAGGTTTTTATAAGTGGTTTAAAGGCTCCTTTTGGGTTTGCAAGTCCATCTTTAAGCGAAAAATAGATAATAATTACAAGCAAACACGAGAACACACACGAAATTGAAAGAGAAAGTGACGCTTTCTCTCCCAAAGAAAGTGCAGGAAGAATGCCAGGGATAAACAAAACAAAGCACAAAACAATTCGTACTGCTTGTTCAAAAAACTCGGTGAAACTCATTGCAAAAAAGCGTTTTTCACCCCACAAAGCACTGCGAAGCACGCAATAGATTGATGATGCAACAATTGCAGGAAGCGAATATAGAACAATTCCGGTTGTTGTGTCATTCTTGAAAAATGATGTTAAAATGCTTGGAAAAGCGAACAAAACAGCCGAAACAATAATGCTGATTGCGAGCGTTATAATAAGCCCCGCAGTTACAGACGCATGCGCCCCTTTATTGTCTCCCACTTGCTTTTTATAGGCAACACTTCGTGAAACACAAAGCGGAAGCCCACTTGCAACAAGCGTGAGAAGAACACCAAAAATGCTCATTGCAACTTGATAATATCCAAGAATCTCTGCACCAAGCGCGCGTGACAAAATAATGCGCAAAACAAAGCCAAGTGCACGCGTTAGAACGCTGAAAATTGTAACAATTAAAGTTGCTTTAAAAAGACCCTTCATTTTTTGTTTCCTTATTGTTTAACATACGAAAAAAAGGTATCTTCTATGATATCAAGTGTTTTATTTTGCAAAAAGATATATTTTTTTACATTTTTACACAAGAATTTTGCCATGTGCTTGCAAAAATCTTCAAAAACATTTATCATATATATTGTAATAAATAAATAGGATAATAATATGATAACAGTAAGGCAAATTTCAAAAAGAAAAGATTTCAAAAAATTCGTAAAGTTTCCAGACAAACTTTATAAAGACAATAAGTGTTGGGTTCCACCTTTCGAGCAAGACGAACTTAACCTTACAAACCCAAAGAAAAACGCATGCTTCGACGAGTCTGAGGCATCATATTTCTTGGCAGAGGAAGACGGAAAAGTCGTTGGAAGAATTTCGGGCATCATTTCGCATGCATACAATCAAAAAAACAACGCAAAACGCGCAAGATTTTCACGTTTTGAATGCATCGACAATAAAGAAGTTGCCGACAAACTTTTGAAAGCAGCCGAAGATTGGGCAAGAGAAAAAGGAATGGACAGCATTCATGGTCCCCTTGGTTTCAACGATTTGGAGCGTGAAGGTCTTTTGATTTCAGGCTTTGACAAAGTTGGTTGCTATCTCACAAACTATAACATGCCATATTATCAAAAGTTCATTGAAGACAATGGCTATACCCCAGACGCAAAATGGGTTGAATGGCGCATTCCTGTTCCAGAAAAAATGAACGAAAGAGTTGAAAGAGTTTGTGCCGAAGTTCAAAAACGCTATGGTTTTCATGAAAAACAATTCAAATCTTCAAAAGAAATTTTGGACAAATATGGCTATAAGTTCTTTGAACTTCTTGACGAGTGCTATAAAAATATTTATGGAACAATCCCATTCAACAAAAAACTTGTTGACCAAACAATTGCATCGTTCAGAATTATCATTGACAAAAGATATGTAAGTTTAATTTTCAACAAAGAAGACGAACTTATCGGCTTTGGAGTGGGCTTCCCTTCTCTTGCCGACGCAATGATAAAATGCCGTGGAAGATATCTCCCAACAGGAATTTTCCACCTTTTGAAAGCAATCAAACATCCAAAAGTTTTGGAACTTGGACTTATTGCTGTTAAACCAGAATATCAAAAGAAAGGCGTTACAAGCGTTATCATTCACAGCATCTTGTCACGCATGATTGAAAATAACATTGAATATTGCGACACCGGTTGCCAACTTGAAGACAATCTTCCAGCAATTGCCGCACTTGACATGTTTGAGCGCGAAGCAATCCGCCGTCGTGTGTGCTATATCAAGCAATTATAATTATAAAATTTTTCAAATTTTGATATATAAAATAAAATACAAATAAAAGCATCACAAAATAAAAGTGATGCTTTCTTTTTTGCTCACAAATTTAATGTTTCCATATGATATTAAAATCAATTTTTATCACCATAAACCAACTTCAACATTGAAAAAACTAAAAATACAAAAAAGACCTTGCCATTTTTGTGGCAAAGCCTTTGCTTTGGGTTTGTTTTTTGAAATCTATTTCTACTCTTTGTTGTTTTTTTTCGGTTTTGATTGTGATTTTCTTTTGTCCTTTTGGATATTTTACAATTTTATATTACATTTTCCAAAAAAAACATTGTTAAACAAAAAGCACTCGTTTTATATTATGCAATATAAAAATTTAAAACAAATTTTCAAATGTCAGTTTAAAATCGCTTGAATAGTGCATTACATAATCTATCAACGAATCAAGTTCAGCGAGCGCCTCGGTATAGTTGTTTTCAGAGGTATAGGTTTCAATTCGTGAAAGTCCAACTTCAATGTCTTTTATGCCGGTGTGCCAAATGAGAGCCTTTAAAATGCTTGATTTTTTGTGCCAATTTTCGTGCAACGCCTGAACATAAACAATGTTTTCTTCGGTGTCGATTTGTTCTTTGTTTTGGTCTATCATCTGCTTATATTCAATCAGTTTACAATGAAGATATTCAAAAGAATTGTTCACAAAGCGATATTCTAAAACGCAACTTACTGTTAAAACTGCCATAAGCGACAAAACAAAAATCCACTTTTTTACCACCTGTCACCACCCCCAAACTGCATTTGAAAGGTTACATATTCGCCGGCGTTCTTTGCTTGAATGAAAACATTTCCGTTATTATCAAGCGTAAAAAGTAAAATTTCCTTTATTTTGTGCACTTTTGCACGTTTTAGGCACTCATCAATAAATTTTTGGTCAATGCCAGTGAGCGTGACATTTTCACTCATCAGCCTGCCATCCATAACAATGTTCACAGGAAGCGAACTTGGCGTGATTTCAACTTTCATATCCTCTCTTGTTGGCGGTTCGATGGTTGCCTTTTTAATCATGCAAATTTTGCCGTTGGTTTCCATAATGGCATAAGCAACATCTTCAATGTTAAAAACCTCGCAACCACGAATAGACTCTATCAAATCATCAAGAGTCATGTTAAGTTTTTTCAGTTCGTTATAGTTTATGCCCTTTGGGCTGATTACAATTGCTGGACGACCAGACAAAAGATATCTCATTCGCATGCTTTTTCGTGACAAAAAG
>USTJ01000022.1 GCA_900557585.1 uncultured Eubacteriales bacterium | reverse complement strand
TCACTGGAAACGGAATAAGTGGGCCACTTGCGCTTACACTTTCAAGCAACATAAACAGAATTTCTCCTGAAAACGTGGAAATTTATATTGATTTTAAGCCTGCGCTTGACGATTTTGCACTTTTTTCAAGAATTGAAAGGGACATTAAAGAACTTGGTTCAAAACAATTTTCATCACTTTTAGAGGGGCTTTTGCCAAAAAGTTTGGCAGAAGTTTTTGCAAAAAGATTACAAATTGCAAAGACAAAAAAAGTTTCCCAACTTACAAAAGAAGAAAGAGAAAAGTTGTGTTTCATGCTCAAAAATTTCAAACTTAAATATGCTGGTCTTGACGATATTGAAAGGGCGGTTATCACAAGTGGTGGGGTTTCAACAAAAGACATTAAACCAAAATCAATGGAAAGCAAACTTATAAGCAAATTATATTTTGTTGGTGAGGTTGTTGATGTTGACGCGCTCACCGGTGGTTTTAATTTGCAACTTGCATTTTCAATGGCTGCTTCTTGTGCAAGCGACTTTTAAAGGAGAATACAAATGATATATTGGATTTCATTTTTCTTTTGTTGGATCTATGTGAAACTTTTCTATCCAACAAAGGTGATAGGAAGAAAAAATCTTCCAAAGAAAGAAGGCTATGTTTTAACTTGCAATCACTATTCAAACCTTGATGTTGTAATATTGGATGTTTCGCTTGGAAAGAAAATCAGATATCTTGCAAAAAAAGAACTTTTCAAAAATAAGTTTGTTGGCTGGTATATAAAGAAACTTGGTGGCTATCCAGTTGACCGCGACAATCCAGATATTGGTGCTTTCAAGTTTGGTGTGAACGCTCTCAAGAACAACAAGATTCTTGGAATCTTTCCAGAGGGAACAAGAAACAAGGGTGCCGACGATGCTGACCTTCAAGACCTTAAAAGTGGTGCAATCACTTTTGCGTCAAAAACCGGAACAAAAATTGTTCCAATGATGATTTATCGTCGTGCAAGATTTTGGAGAAGAAACTATATTGTAATTGGCGAGCCAATTGAAGTTGTTGCTGAAAATCCAAAACGTTTGACTCATGAAGAAACCGAAGAAAATGCAAAACGTCTTAAAGAAACAATGACAAATCTTCGTGTAAACTTCGAGGCAGAAAGACTTGCTAAAAAGAATCGTAAAAAGAAAAATAAAAAGGTCGAGACAATAGAAAATGAAAAATAATGATAAAAACAACATTCAAGATGAAAACTTGAAAAAGGGAAAAGTTGCAATTGAAGACCAAGTGATTCGTTTGTTTGATGATGTTCTTGAAGTGGGTGAGGTGATTCAAAAGGGCTATAAACCAAATAAGGCAAAGTTTGCTTTTTCAAGAGTGATTACGGCATTGTTGTTTGTTTTGGCAGTTGGTGCAATTATCATTGGATTATGGTTCGATTCAGAAATTGTTTATAATGAAAAGATTGTTGGGACATGCGTTGCTGGCGGTGCTTTGTTTTCGTTAACTTTGCTTGTGATGTGGTTCTCAATATTGTGTTATAAAAATACATTTTATGTTTATACAAATAAAAGAATAATTATTAGAACAGGAATATTTGGTGTTGATTATCATAGTCTAGATTTGAAAAATATTGGTGCAAGCGATGTTTGTGTGTCGTTTCTTGATAAAATTATTCGAAAAAATACTGGTTCTATCAAATTTGGAAGCAACTCAAGTCCGATTTCAAACTCATATTATAACTTTGCAAACATTGAAGATCCATATCAAGTTTACAAAGAAATTAAAGAGTATATTCAATCAATTCAAGATAAAGATGAATAATTTTAAAATTGACTTTAGTTATAAAAACTATCAAGTTGCTTGAAAGAAATAATAAATGTATAAAAACAGGTGCGAAAGCACCTTCATGCTGGTGTGGCTCAGGGGTAGAGCAATTGATTCGTAATCAATGGGTCGGCGGTTCGAATCCGCCCACCAGCTCCAAGTAGCGATGCAGAAAACTCCACATTTGTGGAGTTTTCTTTTTGCCAGTGAAGAGGTAATAGTGAAGAGGTAATGGGATTGAAAAATGCATTGCTACACTTCATCACTTTGCCAAGCCCAAACATAGACAAAACCAAAGAATATAACAATCACATTTTTTGGCCTTTTGATTTGAAAAACTATCGAAAGTCAAATTGGTGGATTAAAACTGCAAACACGCCAATTAAAGACAATATCACAATCAGAACCGCAAACATAGTAAAAAAATTGCTTGAACATTGCCAAAAATAAACATCAGTCAATTGCTGATGTTTTTTGTTTATATAGAAAAATTCGGCAAAGATTGGATGAATTTTGAATAATTTTTCAGTTGTGTTTGTTTGCACTTTAATGTATAATATTGCCGAGGATTTCAAATGAAAAAGTTTTTATGTTATTGCTTCTCGCTTATGCTTTTGCTTGGTGCAGTTTTAACTGTGCCTTTTTCCGAACTTAAAAGTGCAAGTGCAGAAGAATATGTTTCGCTTTACAGCAAGACAAACACTCCGCTGTTTTATGGTGTGACCGGAATAAAAATTGATAAAAATGTGACAACAACTTTCAGCGAAAAGGATAGCCGTTTCCGTATTTTTGCAAAAGACTTTGAAGATGGCGACCTTTCACATAAAATTGTTTGCTATTTTAACAATGTTCAAAGCACTATTGCTGGGAACTATGAACTGAAATATCATGTTACAGATTCGCATGGCAACAAGGCGGAACTCACTGTTCCAGTAACCATTCAAGACAAAGAAGAGGGTGAATGCATTGTTGAACAAACAGTTTATGCAATCCCGTCAATGCAAAACATGAAAAATGTTGGAACCGAGCGTTGCAACACTGGTGACCGCCAGATTTTGGGAATCTTTTTGCCTGAAAATCAAAGTTTTCAAGCAAAGATGCTTGAAGGACGCCAAGATTTGCAAATCACATTTTTCACAAACACTCGTGCAAAGAATAGTTTTACAAGCATAAAATGCAACAGTTCAGAATATCAAACAATTTCAAACACTTTGAAAGATGGAACTATGCCGGGTGCGGTTCCACTTGTAACTTCGCCACGCCTTTCTGAATCAAACGTGATTGACCGAACATTCAAAATTGAACTGAAATATAACACTGGTGTGAAGGCTCTTGACTATTATCACTATAAAGACAATGAAGAGCAGTTCAATGCAAACTGGAAAATTTCAGAAAACGAGTTTGGCGTTGTTGACGGCGAGGCAATTTTGTGCGTTGTGCCATTTGCAGACGTTGATAAACTCAGTGGTTACACCGCAAGTGGATATAACAATCCTTTTGATTCTATTGATGCGTTTTTGGAATATTATTTGGAAGTTGTGAATCGCTATGACAAGATGATTGGGCTTGAATTTGATGCTAAAAACGCCTATGACCAGAACTATCGAACAAAATATACCGCGGTTGCAGATGCTGCAATGGCGGGCATTGGAGCCTATTATAACGGGAACTTTATTGCAGTTTGCAGTTCAACAATTTCTGCAATTTTTCAATATGGATGGGGAACTCTTCACGAAATTGCCCACGGCTATCAAGGCACACTTGGAAAGGGCATGTTTTTGAATGAGACAGGGAACAACATTCTTGCACACTATATTCAAACCGACCGCACGCTTTATAAAAAGAACGACAGTTATATTGGTAACCTTGAAAACTGCGAACAAAATTTGAACAACAGCCGAATAAACAAAATTTCTGCTGGGCAAACAATTTTCAACAATGACAGTGGAACCTATACAAACACTTCTGAAAAATTATATTCAATTGTAAACATGCTTGACGCGTTCGAAGGAACAGTAACCTATGGAAAACTTTTCAGTTTCTATCGCAAACTTGCAAGCGAACAAAATGTTTCGTCTTTAACCGTTGCCGATGTTTATGCAAAGTTTTTTGCATGGGAATATAATGTGAATATTGTTCCATATTTAAAACAATGGACAATGCCAGTTTCAGAAAACATCGAAAAAGAAATCACAGACAAAGGTCTTTCGGCAGTTTCAATTCTTGCAGACAGCCTTTTGGATGAAACTCTTGAAACAGTGATGACAGAGGAAAACTTGAACCTTAAATATGGGCTTGTGAAAGAAGAGGTTTTGCAAAAATATGCGTCTTCATGCAGTTTGAAAATCAATTTTGAAATTGATAATATTTCAAAGATTCGCGGAAAGAGTGTTGCTCTTGCATATCATGGCAATGTTGTGAAAATTGCAAAAATTTTGACAAATCAAATTTCTTTCACAGACCTTGAAATTGGAACCTATGAAATAAAGTTGCCGGTGGACTTCCAGTTTGACAACAAGTTTTGCACAGTGACTCTTAAAGAGGGTGAAAATGAAATTTCATGTTCATTTGATGCTTTCACAAAAACCGACTATCAAACACACCTTGTAACTTTGAATATCTATGGTATTTATGGAACCATTGGCTATTCTTTGAAATTTACAGATGGCTATAAGTCTGCAACAGTATCGCTTGGTGGTGCAGACCTTGGAAACCGCAACAGCACATGGGCTTCCCAGCCAAGCACAGTTTTTGTTTCGGTTATGATTTGTGACAAAAACGGAACCGAAGTTCAAAAACTTGAAGTTAAAGGAAATCAATATTTCTCAGACTTGACACTTGCAAATTCAACAATAGAAATTGGTGTTGGATATAAAATAACAATATATTCTGAAAAGCCAAATCTTGTTGGGGTTGTTTCACAGATCACAGGAAACAGAATGCAAGAATATAACTATTCATCTTCAAAAACAATCGAATATGAAATCACAGAAAATGGGCTTAAACTTTTGTCGGTTGAAAACTTTAATGAGAAGCAAGTTCTTTATGAAAACGCAAAATCAAGAATGATTGACATTATCAAAAACTATAAAGAAAGTGTAGCAGATGCAGAAATTGAAAACAAGCGCATCAACACAAACACCAAGGCAAAAGTGATAGAAGCATTTGAAAATTTGAATGCAGAAGACCAAGCAGAATATGTAGCATTCATTGAAAGAATAAGGCGTGGAGGGCTTCCAACAATTGTTTCTGAAAAGGAAAAATATTCGTTCAATAAAGGTGAAAGCATAGACCTATACTCGCTTATAAAAATCACTGATAACGAAGATTTTGCAATTGAAAGCAACAGTGAAAATGTTTCAGTCATAACCGAACTTGACGCTTCGGTTGCTGGCAAATATAAGGTTCTTTATTCGGTTAAAGATTCAGACGGGAACAAAGTTTTGAAAACAATTTCTGTTGAAATTATAGATAAAACACAAGAGAATCCAAACACTTTGATTGTTGCAGTTGTCATTGCTTCATTGCTTGTAATTTTGTTTGTTTCGGCAATTGTTCTTTTGAAAGTGCTCAAAAAACGCGAAACAAAATAATATTTCATCAAATAAATGTAAAAATTGCGGTAAATTGGAATATTTTATGCAAAAATAACATGAATATTTATGAAAAACTGCAAAATATGGATTGTTTTATGATAAAAAATAAGTAAAAAACAATAAAATGCACGCAAATATATGCCTTGTAAATTTGCGTGCATTTATTTTTTCAGTGTGATATAATGAAAAAAGAGGAGAAATGAAAATGCGAAACAGAGTTGAAAATGTTGTTGAATATTATGTTCTTTGCAACACGCTTAAAGATGTTGTTCGAACTGGTTGGAACTGCTGGCATGCTAAAAGAGAACGTCTTGAAAGCATTGCTGAACATATCTATGGTGTGCAAATGCTTGCAATTGCAATGTGGTCGGAATTTGGTTATGATGTTGATTTGAAAAAAGTTTTAACAATGCTTGCTGTTCATGAAACCGAAGAAATTTTCATTGGCGATTTTAATCCTTTTGAAATTACAAAAGAAGAGAAAAATAATCTTGGGCACAAGTCGGTTGAAAAGATGTTTGCAAAAGTTCTTGATGCCAAAGAAATTAAAGATTTGATTTTTGAGTTTGATGAAAGAAAAACCAAAGAAGCATATTTTGCATATCAGTGCGACAAACTCGAATGTGATTTGCAGTGTAAGATTTATGACGAGGAGGGTTGCGTTGACCTTTCAGGTCAAGAAGGAAATTATATTCTTGAAAACAAAGATGTTCGCCGGCTTCTTGACAAGGGTTTGAGTTGGTCGGAAATGTGGATTAGATACAATCAAAAAGTTCAAAACTATGACGACAATTTCATGGCTGTTTCAGAATATGCCTTTAATCATAAAATCAAAGAAAATGGGAAAAAAGAATGAACACAAAAGAATATCTTGGGAAAATTGTAACTGTAAAAATAGATAGACCGCTTGGCTCAATTCATCCCAAGCATGGCTTTATTTATCCTGTTAACTATGGATATATTCCAAACACTGTTTCAGGTGACGGAGAAGAGCTTGACGCCTATGTCCTTGGTGAACACAAACCACTCGACGAATTTACTGGAAGGGTGATCGCAATCATTCACCGCACCAATGATGATGACGACAAACTTGTTGTTATGAAAGATGGAAAAAACTATTCAGACGAGCAGGTTCGTGCACTTACAGAGTTTCAAGAACAATATTTTGAAAGTGTGATTATAAGATAATATGATTGAATTATTTTGCCATGAAGCCCCAATTCCCAAAGATATGCATGTCAGCCAAGTGTATGGTGTTCCTTTCACATCAGACGGAAGAGTTCTGATGAAAGGTGACCATATAAATGGGAAAAGATATTTTTCTCTTGCGGGCGGAACGGTTGAAAAGTTTGATAAAGACCAAATTGCAACACTTTGCCGAGAGTTTAAAGAAGGAGTGAACACAACAATTTTTTCTCCGATTTATCTTGGTTATCAAGATGTTCGTGGCGATGGTGACCGTGCACCATATGCACAAGTTCGCATGGCGTGCAGGGTTGATAAAATTGGTGAAAGATTGCTGGGTCCAGACAATGGGAAAACATATGAAAGAGTGTTGGTCAGCCCTGAAAAAGCAAAAGTTCTTCTTGAATGGGGAGATATTGGAAATCGCATTATTGAAAAAGCAACAGAAGTTGCAAAAAACGAATATAAAATCATTGTCAATGAAACAGACAACGAAGAATGGGTTTAGCATGATTAAAAAGGAAAGGGGAACCTTTCTTTTTTTTGCTTAAAAATCTAAATATTTTTATTTTTTAAATAAAAAACACACAAATTTGCTGAACACTTGCAAAAACAAGTGAAAATGTGGTATCATTTTTTGCATAGGAGAATGCTATGTATAATTTTAAAGAAATTGAAGAAAAGTGGCAGAAAAAGTGGGAAAACGAGCCTGCTTTCAAAGCAGTTGATTTTGACAAGACAAGAGAAAAGTTCTATGTTCTTTATGAGTTTCCTAACGTGAGTGGAAAATCTCTTCACATGGGACATTTGAAGGGAACCGTTCCTGCTGATGCTCTTGCAAGATATAAACGTTTCAAAGGATATAATGTTTTGTTCCCAGTTGGTGGCGATGCGTTTGGTCTTCCTGCTGAAAACGCTGCAATCAAATATGGAACCAATCCAAAAGATTTTGTTAAAAATGGTTTCGAGGTTATCATAAACCAGTTCAAAAAACTTGGACTTTCTTTTGATTATAGCAGAAGTTTTTGCACAAGTGACCCAGAATATTATAAGTGGACACAATGGATTTTCTTGCAACTTTTGAAAAATGGCAAAGCATATAAACAAAAAGGAACCGTAAACTATTGCGAACATTGCCAAACTGTTTTGTCAAATGAAGACAGCCAGGGTGGAAAGTGTGACCGTTGTGGAAATGATGTTGTTCAAGTGAACCGAGATGTTTGGTTCTTGAAAATGAAAGAATATGCAAACAAACTTCTTGGAAATGTAGACCGCATTCAAATGGCAGACTATCTCAAAGAGGCTCAACGCAACTGGATTGGAAAAAGTGAAGGCGTTGAAGTTAAATTTGAAATTCAAGACGAAAACGCAAAACACGTTGGCGAAGTAAAGATTTTCACAACCTGCATTGAAACAATCTATGGTGTAACTTTTGTTTCGCTTGCACCAGAAAATGAACTTGTTGAAAAACTTGCTCCATACATCAAAAACATGAATGCGGTTCGTGAATATCAAAGAAAAACCGCTCTTCGCAGTGAGTTTGACCGAAAGAGCAATGTGAAAGACAAAACTGGTTGTTTGCTTGAAGGAATCAAAGCAATAAACCCTGTAAATGGCAACAGAGT
Organism: uncultured Eubacteriales bacterium; assembly: GCA_900557585.1. Taxonomy (GTDB): domain Bacteria; phylum Bacillota; class Clostridia; order Christensenellales; family UBA1242; genus UMGS2069. The sequence goes on along the minus strand of USTJ01000022.1, from coordinate 103 downwards.
TAGTCTTTATCTTGCAGATTTCGTTTTGAATGGCTATGGAACTGGCGCAGTTATGGCTGTTCCAACACATGACCAACGTGATTTTGAGTTTGCTGAAAAGTTC
>USTJ01000021.1 GCA_900557585.1 uncultured Eubacteriales bacterium | reverse complement strand
GTCAAGGTTGTTATAATAGTTTGTGATGACATCATCATATTTCCCCTGCTCGTTGTTTGTTTTCTTTTTAACACCCCATGATGGGATTGGGTGGTTGGCATAAATTCCAATTCCAAGAACACCTTCGTCCATTGGTTTGTTGTAAAATCCCGGAGCACCAAAAGTGTAGCAATGAACATTTTTAATTGAAAAGTTTGAATAAAGGAAATCTGAATATTTAATGTTTTGGTGGTTTTCACCATTATAACTGTCAACAATTTCCGACGCGAGAAATGCTGAAAGATATCCACCAAGCGAGTGACCAGTGATATAAAACTCGGTCATTTTTTCGCCGTTACCCGCAGAAATGTTTTTTTCTAAAAGTGAAACAATTTTCTTTCCAACTTCCAGAGTTTCTTTCATTTGAATTGGATATTCTTCATCCATCATCATTGGAAAATATTGCGACGTATCGCGAATTTGGTCGGTTCCAGAAAGCGTCAGGGTGTAAACCGATTTATCATAGCGGTTCACCCAAAGTTTATATGCAAGTCCGCTTTGTTTGCTTCCTTTTTCAAGAAGTTTCCAGCCCGAAACTTTGTCATCGCCAATTGCCATGAAAGTTTTGTAAACCTCTTTCAAAATTCCAACAGAAACTTCGGCAGAAATGTTACACATTGCTTTTGGCGAAACGCTTTCGCTGTATTTTCTATAATCAAGAGTGGTTTCTTTAACATAAATCGAGCCAACATTATAGCGGTTGTTCACAGGGCTTTTATAAACACTGTTCGAGTTCATGACCGCAAAATATGCCACAACCAGCAGAACCACAAGAGTTATAATGAATTCGATATTTTTCTTCATACTCTTTTCCCCCACCTAAAATGAAAGCAAAGATGGGAAGAATGAGAAAATGAAAATTACAACCCAAACTGCAAGAAAAATGATTTTCAAAACAAGACTGCGATTTTTGAGCGCTTCCATGCATGTGATGATGATAAGAATCATTGGGCCATAGAGCATTGAATATGAGATGATGCTTAAAATGATTCCACCAACTGGCAAATAGTGAAAATATGAGTTTGAAATGAAAAGTGCATAGACAAGAGTAAGATAAATTGCAACAACCTTTCCAAGTGTGTCCCACAAATTTGTTTTTCTTTCTTTTACAATCGTTTGTTCTTCCATATGTATATCCTCAAATTCATTATACATGTGTATTTTGTTTTTGGCAAACAAATGAAAGACTAAAAGCCTGTTTTTATTTTTCTTTACACAAAAAAAGTTGAGAAATTTCTCAACTTTTTATTTATGCGTTTGCAACAACTTTAACATTGATTTTTCCAACAACTCCAACATAAAGGCGAACTGGAACCAAATATTCACCAACACTTTTGATTGGTGCTTCAAGTTCAATTTTCTTTCTGTCGATTGAATAGCCCATTTTTGAAAGTTCTTCTGCAATTTCTTTTCCAGAAATTGAACCAAAAGTTTTGCCATTTTCGCCAACTTTTGTTTTCACAACAACAGTAACATCTTTCAAAGTTTTTGCAAGGGCGTTTGCTTCGGCAGTTTCCTCTTTAATCTTTTTTGCTTTTGCAGCCTTTTCTTGTGCATTCAAATTAAGGTTTCCAGCAGATGCAGGAACTGCAAGTTTGTTTTTAAGCAAAAAGTTGTTTGCATAGCCATCGCTCACATTCACAATGTCGCCTTTTCTTCCAAGGGCTTTAACATCACTTGATAAAATAACTTTCATAATTTTCTCCTTTTGCATATTATATTAAAATTTAATGCAACTAGTCAAACCTTTTTGAAAAATAAAGGTTATGCACCAAATTTCTTTAAAATTTCAGACAAATATTCGCCCGGTTCCGCCTCATAATGAAGCACACTTTGATTTTCTTTTCTGTTAAACTTATAAAACTCTTCAAATTTGTCATCATTTTCTTTAATGAAAGCATCGTCATTTCCACGCTGTTTCATTCTTCTTTTGATTTCTTCTTTCATGTTTCTTGAAGGAAAGATAAACACAAATTTCATGTTTCTTGATTTGAAATAGACATTTCTGGATGTGGTGCAGCAATAATAATTTTTCCTTCTTTAACACACTTGTCAAGTTTATCATATAAAATTTTGATATAGTCTTCATGATTTGCTCTGCGCTCAAATGGGCGGTCGCCCTTTGTTTTTTCAAGATCTTCTCTTGAAATGTTTTCTGGCACAACATATTTAGAGCGGAGCCTTTCTTCGTCGGCATCAATAAACTTTGGGTTTCTGTCGCAAACAAAAGATTTTCCAAGACCCGGTGTTGCCATTATGGCATCAAATTTAATATTGTTATATTCCATTTTTCCTCACCTTGTTTTTCGATTATAACAAAAACAAAACAAACTATCAAACAAAAATGAATAGTCTTTCAAAAATTGGAAACAATTAAAATTAAAAGGAGGAAAAATATGTACGATTTAAAATGCAAAAGGGTTGGTTGCGTTTATAATGAAAATTGCAACTGTACAGCAAATAATGTTAAAGTTGGAAAAATGACCGAATGTGAAACATATAAACCATCAAAAAAAGAAATCAGCAAAGAGAGCAAAGAGGACAAAATTGTTCAGCCCCCAACACGAAAAAACATTAAAGTTGCGTGCGACGCTTGTTGCCTTTTCAACGACAATTGCTGTTGCAAAGCAAACGGCATTTCGGTGATGACAAACAATCAAGAACCCGAGTGCTGCACCTTTATGCCAAAATAGTTTATATATTTTTCATTAAAAAACCACCAATTTCTTGGTGGTTTTGTTTTATTTTGATTCTGGTTCTTCTTCGCCATTATTTTCGATTTGTTCTTGTTTTTCTTCTGCTTTCTTTGCATTTTGCTCTGCTTCTTTTTGCATTGCTTCGCTTTGAGGAACAAATGAAAGATTAACTTTGTCTGGCTCGTCTTCTTCACGAATACGAAGTCGATAGTCAATGAGTTCTTCAAGCCATTGGTCTGAGCGCTCATTTTCTTTTTCTGCAATTGTAAGCACAAGGTCGGTCACGTCATGTGTGAGAACAGCAGTTTTGAGTGCATCAAACAATTTTTCTTTGCTTCCGTTGTTGAAACGAACATCGGCATAGCCATCTTTTTGCAAAATGAAGTTCAAGCACAAAAGCGCCATTCTTTTGTTTCCATCCATGTGTGGTTGGATTCTGTAATACTCGGTCAAGAACTTTGCGCCTTTTATAATTGGATGGTCATTGAACCATTCGCCATAATATTTTCTGAAAAGCAAATCCATTCTTGGGCGAACAAGTTCGCCTTCAACAGGGTTGAAATAACCTTGACCAACAATGATAAGTGGGTCAGACTCGTCACGGAAACGCTCATAGCGAACAATCAAGTGTTTGTCTTCTTCGCCTTGACACATTGTTGCGTGTGCTCTTAAACAAACAGATTGGTCAAGATATGGCGCCTGTGAATGCAAAATGTCTTTCATATATTGGCTGGCATCAGCATATGCCAAAAGTTTACGGATTTTGAGTTTTTCAATTTCTTGTTCTGCTTCGCTCTTTGTGAAAGAAGAGGTTGGATCAAGAGTGATTGGTTTTTCAATTCCAAGAAAAGCCATTGCTGTTTCACGCGAACGACGTTCTTGTGCCTGCTTTGAAAACATTTCTTCTTTAAAGCGAGGATGAATTTCGCAATAATCATAAAATTTTTTAAGTTTATCATCAATTTGTTGCAAACTGTCACTCACCTTTTCTTTGTCACAGCGATATGGCGACATGTCAGTTTGAAGAGTAAGCCATTCTCCCATTGATTTTTCCTCCATATTTATGATTATATTATACCACACCTTGTCAAATTTTGCAATATTGATTTTTTTTGAGGCAATTTATCACGTGGCTGCAAAAATTGCATAAAAAAAACAGGAAAGATTGCTCTTTCCTGATTCCTTCACACATAAGCGATTTTACAGTTTTGATAGATTATTTCAATTCTGCAGTTGCACCAGCAGCTTTGAATTTTTCAACCATTTCATTAGCAGCGTCTTTTGCAACGTTTTCTTTAATTTTAGCGTTTGGAGTTTCAACCAAAGCCTTAGATTCTGAAAGTCCAAGACCTGTGATCTCTCTAACAACTTTGATAACGTTAATTTTGTTAGCACCAACGTCTTTCAAAATAACGTCAAATTCTGTTTTTTCTTCAGCAGCAGGAGCATCAGCACCAGCACCTGCAGCAGGAGCAGCAACTGCCATTGCAGCAGCGCTAACACCAAACTCTTCTTCAAGAGCTTTTACAAGGTCGTTAAGTTCAACAACTGAAAGACCTTTGATTTCTTCGATAAATTTTTTGATATCTGCCATTTTAATTTTTCTCCTTAAATAAAATGAATTTTTCTTTTTTTTAAATTATTGTGCGTTTTTTTCTGCGATTTGCTTCAAAGCAACAGCAAGCCCACGCATAGGCATTGTAAGCATTCCAAGCAATTGAGCCACCAAAACTTCCTTTGATGGGATAGCAGCAAGTTTCTTTGTTTCGTCTGCAAGAAGTTGTTTTCCTTCGAACCATGCAGCCTTAACTTTCAAAACTTTATACTTTTTCTCTCCATCAACCGCAATTTTAGCAGGAGCAATAGGGTCTGAATTATGGAACGCAACAGCAGTTGTGCCTTCAAGAAGATTATCATCAAATTTGATGCCAAGTTCTTCAAATGCAATTTTCATGAGTCTGTTCTTGTAAACTTTATAGGTTGCACCAGCGTCTCTGAATGCTCTTCTGAGTTCAGAAACTTGAGCAACTGTCAAGCCTTTATAATCAACAAGAACGATTGATGAAGCATCTTTTGCAAGATTCTTGATTTCTTCAACAACAACTTTCTTACTTTCAAAATTAGCTGACATTATATTTCCTCCTCTATTTTCGTGTGAAGTGGAAATAAAAAACCCTTGCGCTGGGAACAACACAAGGGATAGCAATCTCTTTTTTCTGTTCCTCGGTAAGAAATTAAGGCGTTCGCCACTTACTGTCTTTGGCACGAATTTTTTATTTACGAAAGTAATTATACACCAAAAAACATTTTTGTCAACATTTTTGGCAATTTTCTTTCAACAGTTTTTTATTTTATTGATTTATATATAATATGATTTAATTTTCCATTTTAAACATCTAACGGACTGAACCTCTCAATCCTTTTGGATAATAGTTTTTCACTTTGCCAGAAACAACCTTTCCCCCGCCAACTGGAACACCAGTGCACAAAATGCAAACATAGCCATTTTCCTTGTCACAATCAATCTCGTTTCCAAGCAAATATCGTGAAAGAAGAGGGCTGTCAATTTCAAGATTGATTTTGTTTTTAAACTGGTTTCCATATGCTTTGAAAAATTGATGAGCAGGCTCAATTCTTCCTTTTTTCAGTTCGCCAAGGCAAACACCAATTGAAACAACACCAAAAGGAAGAACACGAAGTGGAACCTTGCTTATATACACATTTTCGCCAAATTTATAAAAATAGAAATCATCGTCACCAATTGTGCTTTTCAAAAGTTGTTTTGCAAGTTCAGTTTCGCTTTTGCTTATGCCTTGAACCTTGTTTTGTCTTACTGGTTCTGCATTGTTCTTTGAGCGTTTTATCATTTTGCAAACAAACTGCCCTTCTCCAAAATTTCCAAAAGGTAAACACTTTCTTGCAAGTGAAGTTTTTTCGCCATTCATATCTTTTGCTGGCATTGTAACACTTTGCACATTTTCAGGAAGCGAAACAATTTCTTAGCCATATTGTTTTGCAAACAGTGATGCTGTTTCTTCATCTTCTTTTGTGTTGAAAGTGCAAGTTGAATAGACAAGAGTTCCGTTTTCTTTGAGCATTTTGTCAGCGTCTTTCAAAATTTGCATTTGACGCTCGTGGTTGAACTGTGGAAGCCCTGCGTTCCACTCTGAAACTGTTTCAGGTTCTTTTCTGAACATTCCCTCTCCCGAACAAGGAGCATCAACCAAAATCTTATCAAAAAAGTTTGGCAAAAGCCCAGAAAGTGTTTCGGGTGCAAGACTTGTAACCATGCTATTTTTGAAACCTTGTCTTTCAATGTTTGAAAGCAAAACATTTGCTCTTGGGCGAACAATTTCGTTTGAAATAACAATGCCTGTTTTGTCTTTTTCCAAAATCTGTCCCGTTTTTCCACCAGGAGCAGAACAAAGGTCAAGAATGTTTTCGCCATCTTGTGGTTCAAGTGCCAAAACTGCAAGCATGCTTGAAGGCTCTTGCAAATATATCATCCCCGCATGGTGGAAAACCGTGTTTCCAATTTTCTCGTCAGATTCAAGACAAAACAAATTGTCTTCGCCAAGAATGTTTTTTGCATCATATGGAAAAAGATTGCAAAAGGTTTTTGCATCAATATAATTTTTATTTGCGCGCAAGCCACGCTTTGCTGGCATTTGCATGCTTTGCTCATATTTTTCAAAATCTTTGCCAAGCAAAGCCTTCATGTTTTCTTCAAATTGTTCTGGAAAATTTTTCATGATTTGATTTTATCACACATGCCTTAAAAGTGCAACAAAATTGCAAAATGCAAACATTTCAAATTTTTTCAACCGTACACATATGTGTTAAACTATTTACAAAACCAAAAACATATGCTATAATACCCATACTATTCATTTAAGGAGTAAAAAAATAAATGGACCCCTCGGGTATATTCTTTTTAATTTCATCTGCGACTCCATCTTTTGGTTGGCCAGATGCACTTGCCATTGTTGGCGTTATCATTCTGATTGTTTTTTCAGCATTCTTTTCGGCAAGTGAAACCGCTTTCACAAAAGCCAACATGCTTCGTCTTCGTTCATATGCCGACGAAAAGAAAAAAGGTGCAAGAAGAGCAATTTATGTTTGTGAACATTCAGACAAAGCACTTTCAACAATTTTGGTTGGAAACAACCTTGTGAACATTGCTTCAACAACAATTTGTGCATACTTGTTCTCAAAATTTATTTTGAACCCTACTCTTTCAAACTTTTTGAACACTGTTATAATGACAATTATAATTCTTATTTTTGGTGAAATTTTGCCAAAATCTATTTCAAAAGCAAACCCAGACAAAGTTGCTTTAACATTCAGTGGATTTTTATATTTCCTCATGAAAGTTTTAACACCAATCACTTTTGTTTTTGGTGGACTTCAAAAACTTGCAACAAGAAAACAAAAAAATGACGCCCCAACCGTCACAGAAGATGAACTTGAAAGCATCATCGACACAATGAACGAAGAAGGCGTTATTGATAATGACGAAGCCGACATTTTGCAAGGCGCAATCGACATTAAAACCATGACAGTTTATGACATCATGACCCCAAGGGTAGACATGATTGCCGTTTCTGTAAGCGATTCGCTTGACACTGTGAAAGAACTTTTCATTGAACACCAATATTCAAGAATACCTGTTTATGAAAATGATAAAGACAACATTATTGGTGTTTTGAACCAAAAAGACTTCATGATAAAATATCTCAAAAACGAGGAAATTGTTATCAGAGACATTATGACAACCCCATGTTTCGTTACTGAAACCATGAAGGTTGACGATGTTATCCGTTTGATGCAAAAAGAGAAAAAACATCTTCTTATTGTTCTTGACGAATATGGCGGAACAAGCGGAATTGTTTCAATGGAAGACGCAATTGAAGAAGTTGTTGGTGAAATTTATGATGAACACGACGACGAAGAGCCAACAAAAACTCCAATCACAAAAATTGACGAAAACAAATATATCGTCGACCCTGAAACCAGCGTTGAAGACCTTTATGACTATCTTGAAATTGAGCACCTTCCAGAAACCAACTATTCTTCTGTTGGAGGAATGCTCTATGAACTTTCAGAAACTCTTCCAGAGGTTGGTGCAAAATATACCGTAACCGCAATTGATGACATTTTAAACGAACACAACGACTATGTTCAAACAATCACTGTTCTCAACTTCACCATTACCAAAATGGACGAAAGAAGAATTGTTGAACTTGAACTTGACGTTACTCGCGGAACCAATGGCGAGCCAATTGAAAACAAAAAAGATGAATCTTCAACCGAAGAAAACTAAATCTGAAAATCAAAAAAATATGAAAAGTGGATCAAAAATCCACTTTTTCTATTGACTTTTTTACAAAATAAATTATACTTTTGACTCGTATTGTAAAATAATATATAATAAATATTATAATAAAATCTAAATTCACAGGTGAAAAAATATGATAAATAATAAAATCCGAAATGTTGCTATCATTGCCCATGTTGACCACGGCAAAACTTCCCTGCTTGATGCGATCCGCAAAACTCATGTTACCGAGGGTGAAGCGGGCGG
>USTJ01000020.1 GCA_900557585.1 uncultured Eubacteriales bacterium | reverse complement strand
AAGTCAACAAACGGCGTTGCGCTAAGTTCAATTTCTTCTGGTTGGCACATGTTAACCGGCGTTTTTGACGGCACCAAGGCATATTTCTATTTTGATGCTGATTTGAAAGCAACAAGCAGTGTTTTTTCATCTGGAAAAATTGGATACAATGCTAATAACTCCATCATTGTTGGTGCCGAGGCGGGGTGGCAAGAAAATCAAATTGACACTGGAATCCCAGTTCTTCCTGGAAAAGTTAGAAATGTTACAATTATCAATTCTGCATTTTCAAGCAGTGATATTGCAAAGGTTTATAACGCCGGTTATATGGCTTCAATGTTGTTTTATGGCTTTTCTAACAAAGCAGAAGATATTCTTGAAGCACAATGGGAGACAGCGGTTTATGATGTCAAATTCGACCCAACAAACGGAGAATCGGTGACAACCGGAAGTGCAAAATTTGGACAATCCTATGGTTCATATTTTCCATCAAATCCAACAAAAAATGGATATAACTTTGTTGGTTGGAGCAAGAATTTTTTCAACCACAACATGGCAATTATTGATGATTGTTGCTCCCAAAATGGAACAACTTTCACTTTTGACACCGGCTCTGCAAACACTAATTCTGGAAGCATGTCTTTCGCGGTTCAAGGTTGCATAGGCACTAGCACCTATGTGAAAGATCTTTGTTCAACCCAAAGTATTGGTCTTGTTTCATTTGTTATTACAAAAGATTCATCATATACCTTCATCAAAATCAAATTGAATGGAAACAATAATGACGCATGTTTATATATTGATGCAACACATCTTGCAAACGGACAATATGTTCTGCAAGCAAACATTTTGGAAATGTCAATGAACAGGATAGTTGTGAAAGACATTATGATTGAAAAAAAAAAAAATTTTTTCACACCCGACAGCACAAGTTCTGCACTTTCAACTTCAAGCGTATGCAGTGAAAGTTGTGGTCACACTTTGTTTGCATGGTGGAGTGCAAAGAAAATCAAAATCACACTTGATGCATCAAAAAGTGGAAAAACTCTTACAAGCACTGGAACAACCTATATTTACTATTACTATGGAACAAACATTTACTATTCAGACGAGGCTTGCACAAACCAAATTAAAACAGTAACGCTTCCAACATTGACGGGCTACACGCTCAATTGGTTTGTCAGCGATGGCTCTAATGGCGGAGGGGAGAACGAGGGCTATGTCCGAGGAATAAACAGTGAGGGCGTAACACCAGGAACAATTTCTTACGATTTGAACTATGACATTTATGCCGACTCAACACTGAAAGCATCTTGGACAGCGAATAAAATCAAAATCACACTTAACCCTGCATATAACGGTTTGACAGTTTCGTCTGCTGGAACAACTGCTTTATGGTACTATTTCGACACCAATGTTTACTATTCAAATGAAGCGTGCACAACAGTTATTTCAAGTATAACTATTCCAACAATTTCGAAATATTCATTCTTATATTATTACGGAAACGGAACTTGTGGCGGAACCAGTGGTGAACGTTATGTTTATGGCTATCAAAATGACGGAAACACTCCTGGGGCAATTGCAAGAGACCTTTGCACCGATATTTACAAGGATGCAACGCTTTATGCTGTTTATGAGTTAAACGAAAAAGATTTTCCTTCAAACTGGGCAAATCAGATTGGCTCTTCAACCTATATGACAACAACTGTAAGTTTTTCAAATTTGACAAGTATAAAATTTGTTAAATCAGTTCCAAGTGGTTACACAAGAATTGGAACGCTTTCAACTGGAATTCCGGTTTATAAGGGCTCAAACACAACCATAATTGCGTTCGTACTTGATGGAACAATCTATGCACCGGCAAATTGCACTTCTTTGTTTGCAAACTTTGAGTCATTATCAACTTTGCAGTTTGACAACTTCGACACTTCAAAAGTTAAAGACATGTATAAGATGTTCTATAACAGTGCAGTAACAAGTCTTGACCTTAAAAACTTTAACACAAAGTTGGTTACAGACATGAGTTATATGTTTGCCCAATGTGTAAATTTGACGAGTCTTAATGTGACAAGTTTTGATACATTGAAAGTAACAAACATGGATTCAATATTCTTTATGTGTTCAAAGCTTACAAGTCTTAATGTGACAAATTTTGAAACAATGAATGTTACAAACATGAATAGCATGTTTAATGCGTGCAACAGTTTGACAAGTTTGGATTTGAGTGGTTTCAATACCGGCTCTGCCACAAATATGGGAGGAATGTTCTATCAATGTACTTCGCTTGAAAGTGTAATATTGACAAGTTTTAGAACCACAAGCGTTACAAACATGGATAATATGTTTGGTCAATGCAGAAGCCTTATTGTTCTTGATTTGAAAAAGTTTAACATGTCAAGTGTTACATCGGCATCAAAAATGTTGGTGTTTGGAACATCAAGCAAACTTCACAAACTTGTAACCCCATATAATAACACAATCACACTTGAAGTTACAGGCTCAACAACCTTCTATGATTCAAACGGAAACGCAGTATATGGCGTTCCTGCAAACACATCAAGCAGTTTGACATATTATACTGCTGAAAGTGCACATAGTTTTAAAACATCAACATATTATTCTCAAATTGCAAAAAACAGAGCAAAACACAATGTTTCAACAACAAAAACCTGTACAGTTTGTTATTATTCAAAAACAACTGAAACAACAGAAGCACATAGTTTTTTATCAACTGGCAGTTGTTCAAAGTGTGGTTTTAGTATCGGAACACAATATATTTTGAAAAACAATTATAATGACGATAGAGATATTGACATCTTCTTTGAGAAAGACAAGCAACGAAAAGAGTTCTTTGTTTTGAAGGTTGCTGGATAAAAAGTTTTTAATGTGAAATGTGCTTTGAAAAACAAACATCAAAACGAAAAAGAGCGAGTGCTTATATTAAGCATGACATAAGCGTTTTATATTAAAAACTAATGTAAAAAAAATTTAACCCTTTGCAAAAATGCAAGGGGTTTTATTTTATTGTTTTAAATATTTTGTTTTTGAAAATCATATTATATATGGGAGAAAGATATGATTTTTAAAAAGAAACAGAGTGTAGATAGTTTGGGCAAAGTTAAAGAAAATGAAAATCAAGGCTTCGAACCTGGTAAGCATGAAATTCAAGATAAAGTAGAAATAATCAAGCAAAACCAAGACAGAGGGAAAGCCGAGCAAAAGCAAGACAGCAGGAAAACCGAGCAAAAGCAAGACAGCGGGGAATTGTTGTTTGGACATTGTGAAAACAATAAAGAGTGCAAAGAAAAAGAAACAAAAGGGCAAAAAGTTATTTTGCATGGGCTTGTGAGTTTTTGTTTGGTGTTTATGGTTTTTGTTGTTGCACTTATGTGTGGCTTTGTTGGGGGTGAAGATGTTGTTGCAACTTTCAAGAAATATAATGGGGTGATTTATAAAGGAAGCGAAACAAACAATCGCGTTGCGTTGATGATAAATGTATATTGGGGGACCGAATATCTTGAGAAGATGCTTGCGGTTCTTGAAAAGAACAATGCAAAGGCAACATTTTTTGTTGGCAAAACTTGGGTGGAGGAAAACCCAGTATTGCTCAAAAAAATGTATTCTGCGGGGCACGAAATTGGAAACCATGGCTCATATCACAAAGAACATGGTCGTCTTGGCTTTGAACAAAACAAAAAAGAGATTGATGATTGCACATTGGCTGTAAAGAAGCTTCTTGGAATTCAAATGAATTTGTTTGCGCCTCCCGGTGGAAGTTATAACAAGTTCACAATTTCGGCAGCGGAGAGTCTTGGCTATAAAACAATCATGTGGACCCATGACACAATTGACTGGCGTGACCAAAATGCAGACCTTATCAAAATGCGAGCAACAAGCGAAACTGTTTCGGGCGACCTTATTTTGATGCACCCAACCAAAGAAACCGCAAAGGCGTTTGAAGACATTGTTTTGGCGATAAATGGTAAAAAACTGACCCTTGACACCGTGTCAAATACAATTAAAGACCAATAAAGTCGTAAAAAATGTCCAAAATTTTATAAAAGTTTTGAAATCTGTTTTTATAACAGATTTTTTTATGTTATAATCTTATATGAAATATTATAAATAAATTTATACGCAGGAGAAATCTATGGCACTTAAAACATTTCCAAACGGACTTCGAGTTTCAATCATTCCAAAATCTGACGCAAAACTTGCATCAGTTTGCTTGCATGTTACAAGTGGAACTCAAAGTGAAAAAAACTATGAAAGCGGAATTAGCGAATTTACAAGTCGCATGCTTTTGATGGGAACAAAAAGACACCCTTCAAATCGTGAACTTATCACCTATGCAAAAAGCAATGGCATTTTGATTGAAACCGACAACACCGCAGAAAGCATTTTGATTGTTGCTTCAACAACTGCCGACAATGTTGGAAAAGCAATCGACCTTGTTTCTGAAATTGCGTTCGAATCAATTTTTGCAAACCTTGCAGGAGATGTTGTTCGAAATTCTCTTTTGGCCGATATTGTGAAACTTCAAGAAAACCCATCATATGTTTTGAACAGAATGGTGAACCAAGCACTTTTTTACAGAACTGGTCTTGCAAATCCAAAGTTTGGAACCACAACAACAATTTCAAGAATGACCGCAGAAGACAGCAAAGAATTTTTTGAAAGAGTGCTCACTCCAAAGAACTCGGTTGTTTCAATTGTTGGCGACATTGATGCTGATGCGGTTTATGAAAAAGTGATGAAAACCTTCTATGCACGTTTCACCGAAGGGGGAGACTATAAGAAACTTAAATATGTTGCAGAAATCGATAACTTTATGGGTGGCGAAAGAAGCAAAAACAAAAAACTAAATCAAAGCCGAATTTTGTTTGCTTTTCCTGCAATTTCATATAAGTCGAGCAGTAAATATGTTGTTCCAATCATTGTTCCTCTTCTTGAAAGAAGAATTAAAGATGAACTTCGCAATGCAAATTTCTTCCACAGCGAAAAAATCTATAACGAACAATTTGCAAACAACGGAAAAATTACAATTGAATGCATCGTAGACTTTGAAAATGTGAATGTTTATATGGACGAAGTTGTAAAGTGCATCAAAAACATGAATGCAATTGGAATTGGTGAAAACGAGTTTGAAATTGAAAAAAATGCTTTCATCATCAATTTCTTGAAAGACAACGAGCGTTCGGTTGACCTTTGCGTTAACGCTGCTCGCGAAGTTGCAATTGCAAAACAAAGTTACAGTCTTGCAAGCGAACTGATGAAAGTTGAACTTACAACCTATTCAGACGCAAACGACATTTTCCGTGACATTTTCGACTTTACAAAACTCTATATCGCATATCTCGGAAATTCAACCGATATTAACTCTGCAAAATATATTGACATTTAACACAAGTTTAAAAGGAGCAAACAATGAAAAATCCACAAAAAGTTTCATCAAAAAAACTTAACGGAAAGCAGATTACTGGCATTTGCATGCTTGTTGTTTCTGTAATTTTCTTTGTTCTTTGCATTTTCCCTTCGTTTCTTGGCATTGGACGCTTTTTCCAAGGTCTTTTTGGCGCAATGTGCTATCCACTTTTTGTGCTTTTGTTCTTGATTGGAATTGCACTTTCGCTTAATATGTCATATTCGTTCAACAAAAAGTTCACGGCATATTTGGTTTTGTCTGCATTTGGCATCATTTGTCTTTTGCACACAATTTTTTCTTCACCATTCATGATGGAGTCTGCCAAAACCTTTTCTGATTTTGGAAGTTATCTTTCATATTGCTTGAAAATGAGTGGGGGAATCACTGTTGGCGGTGCTTTCCTTGGCATTTTTGTATACTTTTTCCGCGCTCTTATTGGGCTTGGAGCAACCTATGTTGTGTTTGCAATTTTGGCAACAGTTTTTGTTGGACTTGTGATTGATTATATCATCTATAACAAAAAGCAAGGTCGCGACACAAAACTTCTTGAAAAGAAAGAAACTGCAAAACCAACTGGCATTGGCGAGTCGCTTGCTTCTGATGATTTTTACAGTTTTTCGGGCGAAGATGAGAAAAAACGTGATGAATATAACGAAATTTTGTCAAATCTTCCATCTTCTGAACCAGAAAACGAACAAAACCCTGCTGTTTTTGAAACCACTTTTGACAGCACAAATGAAAATGTCCAAGAGCCAGAGGAAAGAGAACTTCAAAGAACTCCGCCTCAATATTCTGAACAAAAAACCAACTATAATCGTGACCAAAACGCAGAAAGAGAACGAGCAAGAAATCTTCTTTTCGGAACAGCAACAACCTCTCAAAAAGCAGACAGAATAGACGATGAAGAAGAAAAACCACGTTCAGCACGAGAGGTTTTGTTTGGAGATCGCAACGGCGCCCCTGTTCCAAACATTTTTGACCGTTCAAGTGACGAAAGAAATGATTGGCGCAAACAATACGCTTCAAAACCTTTGCAATATCAAGACCAAGCATCTGAAAAGCCAGAAGAAAAACCTGCCGAAGAGAACACTTCATATAACATGAACGATGATGGCTCGGTAAAAACAAGTTGGGGTTCATATCGTCCAACAAGAGTTGACCAAACCAACGTTGGAAGAGCAGAAGAAACCAATCTTACAAGCCAAAATGAAGAAGAAAATGGTCGTTTGTCTGCATTTGGTCGTCCTCTTGGCGAGTCAACCGAAAATCAAACCGAAACAAGAAATGTGTTTGATAGAAACGATGGCGTTGTTTCAAGAGAACCAATTGTGAATCGTGAAAATCGTGACATTCGCGAAAATATTCGTGAAAATCGCGAAGATTCAATCAGAAATGCAAGAGAGAATCGTGTAAATCTTTCAGAAGAAAGAAGAAACACAATTTCAGGAATCAATCAAACAACCGAAAATACCGACGAAAACGCGGTTCCAAACACCGAATTTGGTTCGCGCCTTTCACGTGCAGACAGAAGAGTTCGTTCAGAAGACTTGCTTGCAGATGCTTCATCACTTGGAATTTCTGCAAGAGAGGTTAAAGACGAAAACCAATCTTTCACAGGCATTTTGAACGAAACAAGAAACGAAAACCGTGTTGACAGGGTTGACAGAACTGTTCAAAGAACTCCTGAAAAACAAAAAGTTGAAAAAATCAGTTTTGAAAATCAACTTAATCGCGAATATAAAAAGCCATCAACAAATCTTTTGAAAATCACAAAAGAAGAAAATGTTGATTATAGCGCTGAATACAAACAAAAATCTGCAATTTTGGAAGCGACTCTTGACACTTTCAAAATCCCTGCAAAAGTTATAAATGTTGTTCGTGGTCCAAAGGTTACAAGATATGAACTTTCAATGCCAATTGGCATTCCAGTTTCAAGAGTTTTGTCATATGAAAAGGACATGAGCATGAACCTTGCTGCAAAGCATGGAATTCGTATTGAAGCCCCAATCCCAGGCAAAAACGCTTTTGGTGTTGAGGTTGCGAACGACAAAACAAGCATGGTTGGACTTCGCGAACTTTTGGAATCGCCAGAATTTCAAAACTTTAAAGGACCACTTCCTGTTGCAATTGGAAAGAACATTTCGGGTGAAGTTGTCATTAAAAGTTTGCCAAAAATGGTTCACTGCTTGGTTGCTGGTTCAACTGGTTCTGGTAAATCTGTGTTCTTGCATTCGCTTATCATGAGCCTTATGTTCAAACACTCACCAGATGAACTTCGTTTCATTATGATTGACCCAAAACGTGTTGAATTTTCACGTTATAACCGCATGCCACACTTGATGCTTCCAGAGGTTGTCACCGATTGCTCAAAGGCTGTCAATGCGCTTAATTGGGCAGTTAAAGAAATGGAAAGAAGATTCCAACTTCTCATGGAAAATGAGTGCCAAAAAATTGACCAATATAACGCTCTTGACAAAATCAGAAAAGGAGAGGAAAAACGCCTTCCATATCTGATTATCATTGTCGACGAACTTGCCGAACTTATGGGTGTTGCGAAAAAAGATGTTGAAGGCAAAATTCAACGTATCACTCAACTTGGACGTGCTTGCGGAATTCACATGGTTGTTGCAACACAACGTCCATCTGTCGATGTTGTTACTGGTGTTATCAAAAACAACCTTCCAACAAGAATTGCGTTCGCGCTTTCATCATATGTCGACTCTAAAACAATTTTGGACGAAGCGGGTGCTGAAAAACTTCTTGGACAAGGAGACATGCTCTTCTCAGGTCAAGACAGCAACCAAAAAATACGTTTGCAAGGTGCTTATGTTTCAGATGAAGAAATCAAGGCAGTTTTGGACTATATCAAAGAAAATAAATTTCGCTATTTTGCACTTGCTTTTTTGATTATTATCAGTATGTATTTGGTCATCAGTCTGGTAGGTGCAGCGGATACGATTGTTGATGG
>USTJ01000019.1 GCA_900557585.1 uncultured Eubacteriales bacterium | reverse complement strand
AACCTCTTCGTCTGAAAATGAAAGAAAGTCGCCTTCGGCAATATAACCCGCATTATTCACAAGAAAATTGATTTTTACATTTTCTTTTTCAAGAAATTCGAAAAACTCTTTTCTTTGGCTTTCACTTGACAAATCGCAAGTTTTTGAAACAACTTTAATGCTTGGAAAATCAGACTTGATTTCGCCGACAATTTTTTCAAGTTTCACAGGGTTTGAACCCGTCAAAACCAAATTGTCACCGCGCGATGCACATTGTTTTGCAAACGCGCCACCAAGACCGCCAGTTGCGCCAGTGATAAGCGTGAAAAATTCCATTGCCTCTCCTTTATGTGTTAAATTATAAAACAGTTGCCCGTTCAAGTCAACCTTTTTGCAATTTCCACAAATATTATGTTATATTAAAGAATATATTATAGTGGCATTTTCCATAAAATCAATATTTAGTGCAGATGTTTTAATCAATAAAATCATTACATCACTTATTCTTTCGCAAAAAATAATCAAAGCGACGCTTATCCGTTCCCTCGCAAAAAATCATGTTATACATTTGCTTTACACTTTTTATTTTCAAAACATTATCAATTTTTGACTTGTTGTGTCGTAAACAAAACATTTGGCGCAAACTTAAAAAGGTGCATAAAAAAATCCAGCGAAAACTGGATTTTATTTTTTTATTTGAGTGCTTCGTTGAGTTTTTCAACCATCAAATCAACATCAACACCATGAACTTCGGCAGCCTCTTCAAGGGTTTCTGCTTGGCTCATTGGACAACCAAAACAGTGAAGTCCAAATCCCATTAAAATTGTTGCAAGGTTTTCGTCGATAGAAAGCACTTTTCCAATTGTCATTGTTTTTGTGATTTTAACTTTCTTTTTCATTATTTATTCTCCTTATACTTACTCATTGCATCAATAAGTTCTTTCAATTGTTTTTCAATTCTTTTTGTTTGAGATGCTGAAAGTGGCTCTTCATTTTTTCTCATAAGTTTTTCGGCACGAACCAAAGCCTCTTCGAAATCTTTGTCGGTTTTGATTGTGAAGCCCTCTTCACCATTGGTTTCTTTTTTTGGTCTGCCTCTGCCACGCTTTTTTTGAACATCTTCACCAAGAAGTGAGGCAAAGTCTGGTTTGAAATTATCTTTGATTTCTTCGTTATTTTCCACTGTGTTATCCTCGTTATTATTTTCTGTTTCTTCGGTCATTTGGTCTGAGCCAATGTCTTGTTCGTCGGCAGTTTCTTCTGCAAGGTCTTGTTCAATTTGATTTGTTTCTTCATCTTCTTCTGAAACATTGTTTTCTTCAAATGTTTCTTCTGTTGATTCTTCTGGCTCTGTCGCTTCTTCTGCCGTGTCGGTTTGGGTGTTTTCTATACTTTCATTAGCATAATCAGCAGGTTCAGTTTCTTGTTCTTCTGGCAAAGCATATGATTCTGTTTCTTGATTGGTTTCTGTTTCTTGTTCTTCATATGGAACATTTTCTTCAACCATTGCAGTTTCTTGAACTGTTGCTGGTTCTTCGGTCTCTTCAACCTCTTGAACATCTCCGATTGGTTCTTCTTGAACTTCTGGTTCATATAAAGTTTCTTCGGCTGGCTCTTGAATGTTTTCAACCACTGGTTCTTCATGTTGAACTGGTTCAACTGTTGGTTCCTCAATTTTTGTTACCGCAGGAGCAACTGCTGGCGCAACATTTGCAAATGGTTCTTGTTTTGCAAGAGGTGCAGTTGTTGTCAAAGATGCTGGAATATAGCCATAGGTGTCCAATGCTTCTTTATCAAAATTGTCTATCATTTCGTTGAACTCTTCAACCGCAACGTGATATTGATGTTGACGAATTGCAGTGTAGATATAATACATTCCTTTTGCAACAAGCAAAAACAAAAATGGAATAAGCATTGCTTCTGCAACCATATAGCCAGTGAGTGCGGTTTCGCTTGTTGCACTGCCACTATCAAACAAACTTGATGATGACATGATTGCAAAAGAGAAAACCAAAAGTGCAAAGAACACTGTGTTGATATATGATTTTATGATTGAACGGTTTTGATTGAACACACCACCATTAAGTTCCAAATCCAAGCAATCTGAACGCTTGATATATTCAGAAGGAAGGCTGTGCGGATTTTTTTCATAGGTGTGATATCCTCTCACAAACTCGCTTGGCATTTTTTGAACAAGGTTTGCAAGCCCCTGTTTGTGCTCCCCGCCGATTCCGTTTCGGCTGATATATTTATTTATTTTCCTTGCACCACTCAAAAAGCGCATCTCAAACGAAAAGCAAAGTGAAAAAACAATCCACAAAAGCAAAAGTCCAAGAGCAATTAGTGATGCAATTACAAGGCGTTCATTTGTAATTACGCCGGCAACCACTTTAAAAATTGTAACGATATATTCGAACATATTTTTTCTCCAATATTTATTTTTCTCATTATAACACTTTATTTTCAAAAAATGAAACAATTTTCAGTGGTTTTTTACAAATCAGTCATTTTTTACAAAAAATAATTTTCCGGTGTTGATGCTTGCAATGCACATTTTTTCGGTTTCAAGACCAAAGCAACGTTCCATTGCATTTGCATACACTTTAACCTGCTCGCAATATTTTGCAAACTTTTCTTTGTTTTGCAGGTTTCCAGTTTTATAGTCAACAACAATAAGTTTGTTATTTTTGACAACAAGAAGGTCAACAATACCTTGCATAACGCTTGATGAACTTTCGCGGTTTTTGTGCAAACAGAAGAACTCTTTTTCTTTGAAAATTTCATCTGCACCCGAAATAAGATTTTGAAACTCTACGTTTGACAAAAGTTTTGAAAGACTTTCGGTGTTTATAGTTTCGGCTTCCTCTTTTGAAACTATTCCGTTTTCTTCAAATTCCAAAATTTGGTCATCAATTTCTTTTTTGCTGGTTTTTGAAAGGTCAAGGTTTGCAAGAATCATGTGATAAAGTGTTCCCTCTTTTGCAGAACTTGAAAACGAATTTTCGATTTCTTCATCATCAAAAAACTGCGTGAAACTTTGATTTTCAATTTCACCTTTCAAAATGCCAGTAACGGCAACTTTGAGCGGAGTGTGAACATCTTCTTCAAACGGATATGGCTTATCCAAAATGTTTTTTAAGTTTTCATCAATTTCTTGTTTTTCAAGAATAACTTGTTTGAACTCTTTTGCTGTGTCATTTTTCAAAAGTGACAGAGCATCAACAATTTTAACTTGATATGGAAGTGAGTCATATTTATTTGTGTCTTTGATAAGATGTCCACAAAAATCAAGAAAGCACATTGGACTTGCAGGCATTTTTTCGTGGATTGCTTCAACCTCGGTGCTTGCAACAACAAACAAAAAGTCGGTTGCACGAGTGAGCGCAACATATAAAAGCCTTTGCTCTTCTTCGAGCATTTTTCGAGTTTCAAGAAGACGAACTGCTTGTTTTGCAAGTGTTGGAGTTTTATAGCGAAGGTCGCTGTCGTAAAAGTCCATTGCAATTCCAAGGTCTTTGGAAATAAGCACACTGTTTTTTACGCTTTCAAGGTTAAACTCTTTTGCACACATTGCAAGGAAAACGACTTTAAATTCAAGCCCTTTAGATTTGTGAATGGTCATCACTTTCACGGCATCTTCTGCATAAACTGGGTCGCACTTTATGCTTGCAAGTGAAGCATCGTTCAAGAACTCAAAAATGGTTTTGTTTTCAAGGTTCGAAAGAAAACGTGAAAGTTTTTGTTTGGTTTTATCTCCATCAACTTCAAAACTGATTTTTGCCATGAGATTTTGCTCTTTCATGATTTGAAGAACAATTTCTTTTGCATTCAAAAACTTTGCTTTTTCACGATATTTTTTAATTTTTTCAAAGAAATCATCAAGTTTTTGCTGTGATTTTGAGGATAATTTGCGATTTTTGCAAGCACCATCCAAATTCTCATAAAAGAACTTTTTACTGTCGGCATCTTCGCAAATTTCTGCAAGTTCATTTGCTGAAAAGTCAAACACCTTTGATTTCATAAGTGAAAACAAACTATAATCAACCTTTTCGCAAGAAAGAACTTCAAGAAAACTTTTGAGTCCGAAAACATATTCGTCATCAAAACAATCACCCTCGACATCGGTTGCAACTGGAATGTCTTTTGCACGAAGTGTTTCAACAATTTTGTCTAGATAAGCAGTTCTTGAAGGAACCAAAATTGTGATGTCTGAAAATTTGATTTTTCTTGTTTTGTCGCCACTTGAAACTTTTTCTTTGCTAATAAGTTCCAAAATTTCATCAGCAATCAAAAGCCCCTCGGCTCTGCCCTTCTTTTCCAAAAATGCGCTTTGGTCATCTTCTTTCACCGAATAAACCGAAAACTCATTCAGTTTTTGTTTTTCAAATGCACCAGTGTCGGCAAGCAAAAATTTTGCACGCACTTTATCATCTTTTTGCGCGTCGCTTCCAGCAATCAACATTGCATCTTGGGCATAGTTCACACCACCAAAATCTTCGGTCATGGTTTCTGCAAAAATTGCGTTTGCAAAATCCAAAATGGTTTTCTTGCTTCGGAAGTTTTCGTTAAGTTTGATAAGTGTTCCTGCATTTGGATTGTTTTTATATGAGTTATATTTATCAAGGAAAATTTGTGGATCGCACAAACGGAAACGATAGATGCTTTGCTTCACATCTCCAACCATAAAGCGGTTGTCATCTTTCGAAAGCAAACTCAAAATCTTTTCTTGAACCGAGTTTATGTCTTGATATTCGTCAACCATGATATAGTCATATTTGTTTCGAATTTCTTCAAGCATAATAGGGTTTGAAAGAACTTTCAAGGTGTTTTCTTCAAGGTCGTTAAAGTCGAGCCCGCCACGTTCTTTTTTCAAGTTTTCAAAAATCTCAACAAACTCCTTTTCGAGTTTATAAAGTTCAAAAACATGTTTTTGTGTTTTTTGAAGCGCAAGTTCAACATTATCAATGTCTTCTGCCAAAACATATTCTTGCAGTTTTGCCATGCGCTTGTTTATCACATCTTTAAACGCACCAACTTTTGCTTTTAACCAGTCAAGTTTTTTGTCCACCGCAGGAATTGTTGGCAAGCGTTCAATTGTTTGAAGACGCTTTGCGTTTTGTTTCAAATTTTGGTCTTCACGAATAAGCAAAACCTTGCTTTCAAGTGCGTCAAGATAGGCAATAAGTTTGTCACATTCATTATTTCTGCACTCTTCCTTCATTTTCGAAATTTCAGCAAGCATTCTTCTTTTTTCTGCAACAAGATGCGACATTATGATTTTTGCGCCAACATTGTTTTCAAGGTCAGTTTCATAAAGAGTGTTGATTGTTCTTTCAAACCACTCATCTTTATTGTCAATTGAACACATGAAATTATGAATTTTCAAAATCACATCTTTAAGTCCAGTGTCTTTACGCTTTTTTGCAAAAATGTCAATCAGCGCATAGAACTCTTGGTCGGCACTTTGAGTTTTTTGCTCGAAAAGTTTTGAAAGCGCTTTTTGCTTTAAAACATCGGTTTCGGTTTCATCAAGCACAACAAAAGTTGGGTCGAGTCCCACTTCATAGAAATATGATTTCAAAAGCCTTGCACAAAAACTGTGAAGGTTAGAAACATCGCTTGTCAAAACATCGTCAAGTTGCTCCAAAATGTATGGCGTTGGTTCCATTTCAGACAACTTTTTCACAAGTTTATTTTTCATGTCGGCAGCGCTGGCCTTTGTGAAAGAAATAATCAAAAATCTTGAAATTGGAGTTGGTTTTTCTTTGTCCAAAATCAAGTTTGCAATTCTTTCAATCATAACAGTTGTTTTTCCGCTTCCTGCACCAGCCGAAACCAAAAGGTTGCAATTTCTTTTTTCAATTATGCTTTTTTGAGCATCTGTCCACTTTATTTTTCCCATGAATTGCCTCCTTTATAGAAATCTTTAATGTTGTCGATTGTTGCCTCACGCGTGTATACGTCTGCTTTCTTCGCAATTCCGCAAACATTTGCAAATGGGCAATATTCGCAAGCAACCTCGCTTGATTTTTTGAATGGTGTTGGCTTGATATAACCCTGCAAAATTTCTTGAACTGCCTTTTTTGAAAGTTCAATTGCATATGACGAAATGCTTTCAATTTCATCCTCACTCACAAGCGAAGAACTGTTTTTCAGTTCAATTGTGCCCGATTTCAGGTTTTCTTTTTTGGTGCTAATTTCAACACCAATAAATTTTGATTTTGGATTTTCAAGCCCAAGTGTTTTGTCCATTTTCAAAACAACATCGGTGTCTTTTAAAATGAAACCTTTGCACTTGTATGCATCATCAATCTTATCTTTCGAGTCGGCATAGTCGTTATGAATTGGAAAATATAAAACGCCAGATGGCTTCATTTTGTCATCTTTGATTGCATCAAGATAAACCGCAAGTTGAAGTTTTTTGCCATAGTAAATATCGGCAGGGTTGGCTTCTATCTTTCCGGTTTTATAGTCAATTATTCTGTAATACTGCTCGCCATTTTCCAAAATAGTTTTGTCGATACGGTCAATTTTTCCAACAATTTCAACTTTTGGATTTTTACAAAGTTCAATGCCCGAAAACTTTCCGTTTTTGCCACCAAACCATTCTTCGGTGTAAATTGTTTTGAAAGCAGAAGACTGCATTTCGTCGTAAAGCGCTTTGCAAAGCCGAACAACTTCTTTTTCCAAAATTTTGATTAAAATGATGTTGTCTTCTTCGCTATATTTTTCATTTGCAAGAACTTTTCGAAGTGTGTTTTTTGCAAACTGCTCAACTTTGATATTTGGATTTTTCACTGCAAAGTTCATGAACTGCTCGGCAACGGCATGGAGAATGTCACCAACATCAAGTGCTTTCATTGAAGAAAGTTCTCTTTCTTTCAAGCGAAGTCCATAGTTCACAAAGTGTTTGAATGGACAAGAAAAATATGATTCAAGTTCAGAAATAGAAGTTGTGCCACTTTTGAAAAACAACTTGTCTGCATTTTGCAAGGTTTCATATTCTTTTTCAAAATTGATTTGTTCGATTTGTTTTTTCAAATTTTCATCCAAATCATTTTCAAGAAGATAATATAATTTTGAAATGATATCAAGTGAAATGTTCGCCCCACTGCGATATTTTGCAATGCTTTCTGCCAGAAATCTGATTGCATTTTCTTTCGAACCAAGGCTGAAAAGCAAATCTTTAAAATCGTGCGACGAAGTGTCAAACGCATTATAGATTTTTGGAATTTCATATTCTTTGCCATCAACTGTGAAAAGCGAAGCAATCATGTTTACCAAACTGCTCATTTTTGATTCTTCACCATTTGAAAGGTGGTCGGCAAAACTGATGCATAAATGCTCTGGAACCAAAACAAGTTGATACATTTTGAATCTTTCTCGGCGGTTGATTGAACGTATTGTTGGTTCAATTTTCTTTTGGTTTATGCCCTCCAATGAAACAATTTCGCCATCCGAAATAAGTCCAAGGTCAAGTTCTCTTTTTGGGAAATTGCCATCGGTTGCACCAAGAATATAAAGGTCTTTTGCGTTATATATTGAATCTGGCGCACGAACAATTTGAACTTGGTCAACACCAAGTGGCAAAAGCGAAATGTCATCTGCTTCAAGACCGCTTACAAGCAAAGTATAGAACTCGTCAAGGCTCATGTTTTGCTCGCCAAGAAATTGAGAAAGCATTTGAAGAACTTCGGTTGCTTTTTCAAAAACTTGTTTTGTTGCAAGCGATTCTCTTGTTTCGCCAAGCGACTCTTGCACTGCCGACAATTGTTCAAGTTTGTCTTGCATTTTAAACGCATCAAAAAAGTTTAAAAGTGCGTCAACAATTTCGCTTGTTTTTTGTTTTCCTGAAATGTTTTCAACAAAGTCATAGAAAACATCAACAATTTTTTGTCGGATTTCTTCGGCATTTTCAAGACGAGACAAATTGTCTTTTCCATATTCAAAAGGTTTTAAAAATTTTGTGTATGAAGTTCCAAATTTCAAAACATAGTTCTCGAAATCGTCAACTTTTTCACTGTCAAAAAACAGCAGGTTATTTCTTGCAAATTTGATAACCTCTTCGCTGTCAAGATTCTTTTTTGCAATTGCAAAAATGCTTTTTATGAACAAATAAAACTGGTGGCTTTCTTCTTGATATGGCATTGAAACAAAATATGGAACGCCAAAGTCATCAAGTTTTTCGGTCAAGAAAGTTTCTTCGTCTGGATTTGCCAAAAAACAATATATCTCGCCATAGCGACGCTTGCCTTTCAAAACACTTTGCTTGATTTTGCTTGCAACAATTTTGCATTCTTCTTGCATACTTGGAGAACCAAACATTTCAACCCCACCGTGAAGAGGAGATGAAACAAGAGGATATGAATATAAATTGTTTTTCAAAGTTTCAAAATCTTTTTGAAGGTGCAAACCTTTGATTTTCGGAACATAGGCAATATGAAAATCGTCTGCAATTTTTTTGAAGTGCGAATAAACTTCGTTTTCACTGATATGTGAATTTTTGCGGTCTGGATGCAAAAACGATGCAGACACGGTTACGCTTTTTGCGGTTTTCACAAAGTTTTTGATGCAAGAAACCATGTTCGCTGTG
>USTJ01000018.1 GCA_900557585.1 uncultured Eubacteriales bacterium | reverse complement strand
CTGCCTATGATAGATACAAATTTTCCCTCTTCAATATCAAGTGACACATCTGTAAGCGCATGCACGACATTGTCTCCTGTTCCGTATGTCTTTGTAAGATTGTGGGTTGATAATATATTCATGATACATCTTCCTTTTCATTTCTTTTTCATTTTCTTGCCCCATTGAAGCCCAAACATCAGTGTATAAAACGTCTGCAGCGCAAGAAGCTTCTTTTGGGTCGTTTAATATTTCAACAAAAGTTCCATTTTCTTTTGCATATTTTGCTGTTGCCTCATTTGCTGTCACCATGAACGCCTCTATAACATCATGATAGAACAAATGTGCAAGAACTTTAATATCCACAACATCATCAAGGTCTTGGTCGAAAACAATTTCTCGTTCATCATTTGAAACAAAGCGAATCATTTTTCTTTGGTCGAAACCTTTCCACATTATTTGCGCTGCATATTTATTCATTACAAGTTGCTCTTCATCGGTCAATGCAATGCCATGAAGCGCTTTAAACTGCAATGTTTCTTTCACAAAGTCGTCACCAAAATCGTCAACAATCTTTTGTGCATCTTCATAGGAATATTTATGGCGACTTCTGATGATTGCATCATAAATTTTGCTTTCTTTTGCTTTTCCAGTGTCCTTGTCTATCACTGTTTTAACAACAAATGCTTGGCGGTCTTCACCAGGATTAAGCGAACAAATCCCCGTTGACAACTTTGTTGGAAGAATGTTATATGCCTTGTTTGGTGCATAAATTGTAAAGCAACCAGCAATATAGTTCTTTCCAATTTTACTGTCAAGGTTCACATATTTTGTAACATTTGCAACGGCGGTATAGCAAACAATGTCTCCGTTTTCATCAAATGAAGAACAAATTGCATCGTCCATATCTTTGCATGTTGCAGGGTCAATTGTTGCAAAAGGAAGGTTTCGAAGGTCAACAACCTTTCCAATTTGCGAATATTTGGCTTCTTCTTCAGAAATTAAATCAAGATTTTTTGTGTTGACCGCGGTCGGAATGTTTTCAATTTCAAGAGCAAGTCCAGGGTCGTCCCACCCCATGATTGCGCCATAGCATTCTGCAATTGCGTCATATTCGTGAATAGGGTTTCCCGCATCACCTTTAACCGCAACAATCTTTCCTCCTTGAAGAGGAGCATCAAGGTTTTCAAGGTCCATAACACAAATCTTATCTTGAAAAGCCGACATTTCATCTTTGCTGTTCAAAATTGGAATGTGACGAAGTGAAATGCTCTTTTTGTTTGGAATGAATACAAGTTCATCGTGGCTGAGTTTTACAACTCTTCCAAGAATCAAGTTCTTTCCTTTTGCTTTGTCGGCACCCTGAGAAATGGTCTTTGGCTTTTCGGGTGCTTTAATCTTTTGATTGCTCTTTCCAAGAACAACCGCATAGAACTCTTTTCCCGAATATTCAAGCGCAACATCAAGAACGTCACCAACGCTATATCCCGAAGCGACGCTTTTGCTTACGCTATAATGTTTGTTTGAATTTGGTGTCACAACATAAAAGTCGTTTCCGCTTTTCTGCAACACACCAAGTGAAACAACATTCGGATTCAATGTGACTTGTTCTCTGTCTATTTTAATTTTGCCAAGAGCCGAAAGCCCTTCAACAATTTTGTTAAACTTTTCTTTAGAGGCAACCTTTCCTTTATTAAGCATCTGTTTTCGCAGAATGTTTCTGTGAACCTCCTTGTTCTCAAAAACATATTTGTATATCGCAGACATACCTTTAATAAATTCTTCGTCGAAAGCCATTTCTTGCCTCCTATGTATTGGATAATTCTAGTGTAACATTTTTCAGTTCACTTTTCAAGATGCAACAATAAAATAAATACACTTTTTTTTCAAATTTCGACAACTGGTGAAATTTTCTTTATCTATAAAGAAGCATCCACAGATTAAAATTACATTTGCTCGGCACAAACAATAATCAAAAAAAGCACCAATTGTTTGGTGCTTTCATATCTATAATACTAAAAATTGTGCCAGTCTTGCGGAACAAGGTTCTCATCAAACTTTTCATAAGCACTTTCAAATATCTCTTCCGTTTCGTCTGACAATTGAATTGAAACCGACATTGTGTCTATGTTGAAAGTTATAAAACTAATATTGATTTTTGAAATAAATTTTTCAAGGTCGAAAACAAGCAACTTATTAATTATTTATTTTCAGTTTCAATATTTGCTTCTTGAACTTTTTCTTCGGTTTGTGCTTTCAAAAGGTCACGAATGTCACGAAGAACATCTGCATCAGTTTCAACTTTTGCTTTTTCGGCTTCAAGACGCGCTGCCTCGGCTTTTGCTTCTTCTTCCTTTTCTTTGCGAAGAGCAATAAGTGCAGTTTTAACAGCAGTTCTGTCTTTCATGTTAACGCCACGTGCTTTGAGTTCTTTCTTTTCTGCTTTGGTTGGAGATGTTTTTTCAATGTCTTTCATAGTCTTTTTGAACATTTCACTGCTCTTCATTGCAACTTTCAAAATCACAAATAATGTGAATGCAATGATAAAGAAGTTGATGATTGCTGTGATAAATGCGCCCCAATCAATATAGATTGATTTTGTAAGGTCAATTTGACCTTCTGCATTGCGAACAATTTTCAAAAATGTGTATGCTTTTTCAAGTCCGTTTTCTCCGCCAACAGACAAAAGCAAATTGATAAGTGGCATAATGATTTTGTTTGTGAAAGCAGTTACAATTGCGTTGAACGCGCCACCAACGATAACGCCGACAGCCATATCAAGAACATTTCCACGGCTGATGAATGCTTTAAAGTCACTAAAAAACTTTTTCATTTGTATTCCCTCTATAATAATTTTATCGCACATATTATAGCAAACAAAAAACGCACAATCAACTATTTTTGAAAACTGAAAAAAATTTTAAATGCACTTTCGTTTAAGTTCTTGATACTCTTGGTCGTTTATCAGCCCCGCTTTGCGAAGCTCTTCAAGTTGCATCAGTTGTTCTGCAAGCGAAACAAAGTTTAAATCTTCTTTGCTTTGCACTTTTTTGTCCTCTTTCACTTCGGCAAGTTGTTGCTTTTGAAAAGGTGTTAAAACATCATTTTGAAATTGATTTTTGCCTTCAAACCCACGATTTTCCGCATATTGCTGATTGTTTCCAGCATTTTGTACATTAGGATTTTGCGCAATATTTTGAGAAGTTTGTTGCGTTTGACTTTGCATTGTTTGAGGGGTTTGCCCATTTTGCTGTGTCATGTTTGAAAAACGATGAATTTCGTTTGCATCAAGATTCATGTTGAATGCCCCATTATCAGTTGCTCGGTTTTGATTTGCTTGTTGTTTGGTTTTCTTTTTATGCTCTTTAAGTTCCTTGAAAACACAATAAAAGCAACCCGCCGAAAGCACAAGCGAAAGCGCTCCAAGCCCGATTACTCCCCAGGTGTACTGCGATGGAACATAACTGATGAACGATGAAACAATGCCCATTATTGAGATAAGCGCAATCACGCAATAAAATATAATTGCAGAAATAAGCGAACCTTTGTATGCCGAAAACTTTTCTTCATTGCGGTGAGAAATGAAAAGTTCTTTCAAACTTATAACCCCACCAATACAACCAAAGAAAATGAAAAATCCTGCAACAACCAAAAGTCCACCAACCTTTGTTGTCATTGTTCCAATTGTGACATAGTTAATGTTCAGCGTTACATATCCAAGATATGCTCCAAACCCAAGAGATAAAATTGCAAGTGCAAATGTTAAAATTGCTGAAAGGATAATTCTTCCGCGCTTCACCTTGTCTTTTCTGATTCTTTTCATGGCTCCACCTTTGTCCTTTATTTCTAGTTTTTGCAAAAAGGACAAAAATATGTATCATTTTTTTTCAAAAAGAAAAAGGGCTGAAAAGCCCAATTTTTCTAGCGTTCAAAGTGCTATGTCAGACATAGGTGTTATGTGTGGCATAGCATTATTTATGATACGGAAGACCCGCAGAAATTGTAAACGCGCGATAGATTTGTTCAAGAAGCACAACGCGAAAAAGTTGATGTGGAAAAGTGATTTTTCCAAAAGACACACATTTGTTTGCTTGCTTTTTAAACTCTTCACTCACTCCGTTCGAACCGCCAATCACAAAACTGATTTCACTTGTTCCAACATTTTTGAGCGAATCAAGCATAAATGAAAGGTCTTCGCTTGAAACTTCTTGTTTGCACCTATCAAGCAAAATAACAAAGCCCTTGCATGCGTTTTTGAGCCTTTCGCTTTCAATTTGAATTTTCTTTTCAATGTTTTGTTGCTTGCTCTCTTCTTCAACCTCGACAATTTGAAGTTTGCAAAACTTTGACAAACGCTTTGAATATTCCTTTACAGCGTCTTCAAAGAACTTTTCTTTAATCGAGCCCACGCAAACAATGTTAATTTTTATCATTTTTCTTTTCCCTTTTCTTTATTATGCCATACTTTTATGCAAAGTTATAACAAATTTAGTCATTTTATAAAAAATTGTATAATATTTTCAATTTATTTGACATATACACTTAAAATATTCTATCATAGAAATATCAATAAAAGGAGATAAAATATGGCAAATAAGAGAACTCTTACTAAAGCAGGTGCAATCACTAGCATTGTTGCTTGGTCACTCAACATCCTTCTTGGAATTTATGTTGTTGCAATGCTCGCATATGTAATTTCAATTGCGAAAGCAGCAGGTCAATTGGATGAATCAGTTCAAGCAGTTATAATATCATCAGTTGCATCAATTGTTGTTTCAATCGGCATTTCAATTCTTCTCTTGGTATTTTCAGTGAAAATTTTGAAATTTGCAAAACTTGACAACAAAGAATATGCTGCTAAAAAAGGTACAATCCTTTTTGTTGCAATTGTAAACCTTCTTAATGTTGTTTACAGCATCATTTCAATGGCACAAAATGGATTTGATTGGACAGGCGCAATTTCAATTCTTATTGTTCTTGGACTTCTTGCTTCTGCAATTTTGATTATTATTGATTATAGCAAGAACAGCAAAGAACTTCAAGCACAAGAACTTGCAGAAAAAGCAGTTGCAACAGAAGTTAAAGCAGAACCAGAAGTTGTTAACCCTGCACCAGTTGAAGAAACCGTTGAAGACAAACTTGCAAAACTCAACAAAATGAAAGCAGACGGTCTCATTTCAGAAGAAGAATACAACCAAATGAAAGCAGACCTTCTTAAATAGAAACTTTCAAACAAGAAAAATCCACAAATTTGTGGATTTTTTTTTGCCACTTTTTCTCACTTTCCCCCATTTTTCATTTCTAAATCTTTCACAAAAAGAAAAGCAACACGCTTTTGCATGTTGCTTTTATACTCTTTAAAATTTTATTCCATATAAAGAACAATTTTGTTTTGCTTTCGACTTTCTTTCACATTTATGATTCTTTGATTTCTAGAACCACGAAATTTGAGAGAAATGTCTTTTTGTTCATCAATGAAAGGTCCATCAACCAAAACATCAAAATTATCAAGCAGAAAATCGGTTTTATCGGTATATGCCCTGCCACCTTTGACAAAGTCTTTGTCAAAAATATAGCCAGAATAACACCAGATGTCTTTTTTATTCCCAAATTTCTCTCTGAAACGCTTTACAAGGTTATAAATGCCTTGTTGATTGTTTGGATGCATTGGTTCGCCACCAAGAAGCGTTAAGCCCCTGATATATGACGCTTCACAAAGTTTCAAGATTTGGTCTTCAACCTCAACCGTGAATGGTTTTCCAAAATTAAAGTCCCAAGCCTCTTGATTGAAGCAGTTTTTGCAATGATGTGTGCAACCTGAAACAAACAAGGAAATTCGAACTCCTTGTCCGTTTGCAATGTCTGTGTTTTTAATGGTTGCATAGTTCATTTTCTACTCCTATAAATGCAAAACTCTTTCTTTGATTTCTTCGGTTCTTCCTTGGTTCCAATATTGGGTTCCAATATAACCGCATGTTCGTCTTGCAACGTTCATTTTTGTTTGGTCTGTATTTCCACAATTTGGGCATTGCCAAACAAGTTTTCCGTCTTTTTCAATAATTTTGATTTCGCCGTCATAACCACAATTCATGCAATAGTCACTTTTTGTGTTAAGTTCGGCATACATGATGTTGTCATAAATAAATTTCATAACTTCCAAAACTGCGTCAATGTTGTTTTGCATGTTTGGAACTTCAACATATGAAATTGCACCGCCTGGGCTGAGTGCCTGAAATTCGCTTTCAAGTTTAAGTTTGTCAAAAGCGTTGATAGGCTCGGTTACATGAACATGATAACTGTTTGTGATATATGCCTTGTCAGTCACGCCAGGAATAATTCCAAAGCGTTTTTGCAAGCATTTTGCAAACTTATAAGTTGTGCTTTCAAGTGGTGTTCCATAAAGTGAATAGTCAATGTTTTCAGCCTCTTTCCACTTTTTGGTATACTCGTTGAGTTTTCTCATCACTTTAAGACCAAACTCTTTGCCTTCTGGCTCTGTAAGTTTTTTGCCGGTCATATAGTAAACTGTTTCCCAAAGTCCAGCATAGCCAAGTGAAATTGTTGAATAGCCACCATGAAGAAGTTTGTCAATTTTCTCACCTGGTTTAAGGCGTGCAAGTGCGCCATATTGCCACAAAATTGGTGATACGTCTGACAAAGCACCAGTCAAACGCTCGTGTCTGCATTGAAGTGCTTTGTGGCAAAGTTCTGCTCTTTCATCAAAGATTTTCCAGAATTCATCAAGGTCTTTCTTTGAAGAAAGTGCAATGTCGATAAGGTTCAAGGTTACAACGCCTTGGTTGAATCTGCCATAATATTTAGGCTTGCCGTTTTCATCAACATATGGGGTCAAGAAACTTCTGCAACCCATGCAGGTATAGCAATGTCCTTCTCCGTTCTTGTCAACTTTAAGTTCAAGCATTTTCTTTTCAGAAATATAGTCTGGAACCATGCGTTTTGCAGTGCATTTCGCTGCAAGTTTAGTGAGATAATAATATGGGCTGTCCTCATGAATGTTTTGCTCTTCAAGAACATAGATAAGTTTTGGGAACGCTGGTGTAATATAAACGCCGGCTTGGTTTTTAACACCTTGAATTCTTTGGTTTAAAGTTTCTTCAATCATCATTGCAAGGTCTTTCTTTTCTTGCTCGTTCTTTGCTTCTCCAAGATACATGAACACTGTGATAAATGGTGCTTGACCATTGGTTGTCATAAGTGTGATAACTTGATATTGAATTGTTTGAATTCCTTTGTTGATTTCTTCACGAACTCTTTCTTCAACAAGTTCATCAAGTTTGTTCTCTGGAACGTGAATATTAAGTTCTTCAAAAGAATGAATAAGGTTTTTGCGGATTTTCTTTCTTGAAACATCAACAAAAGGTGCAAGGTGTGTAAGCGAAATGCTTTGTCCACCATATTGGCTTGATGCAACATGTGCAATGATTTGTGTTGCAATGTTGCAAGCAGTTGAAAATGAACGAGGTTTTTCAATCATTGTGCCAGAAATTACAGTTCCATTTTGAAGCATGTCTTCAAGGTTGATAAGGTCGCAGTTATGCATTCTTTGAGCAAAATAGTCAGCATCATGAAAGTGAATGATTCCTTCTTCATGTGCTTTCCAAATGTTTTCAGGAACAAGGAAACGTTTGCAAAGGTCTTTGCTAACTTCTCCTGCCATATAGTCTCTTTGAACACTGTTTACGGTTGGGTTTTTGTTTGAGTTTTCTTGTTTAACCTCTTCGTTGTTGCAATCAATAAGCGACAAAATTTGCTTGTCTGTTGTGTTGCTTTTTCTTACAAGAGAACGAACATGACGATATGTGATATACGCACGTGCAAGCGCATGCTTGCCTGTGTCCATCAAAGCATTTTCAACAAGGTCTTGAATTTCTTCAACAGTTGATGCTCTTTTTCTTGATTTGCAAGTTTTTTCAACTTCGGTTGCAATTTCACGAATTTTCTCATCTGAAAGTCTATCTTTTTTATCCACTTCAAGATTTGCACGTGAAATAGCGCTGACAATTTTTTCGATATCGAATTCTTGTTCTTCACCACTTCTTTTGATAATTTTCATATGATTTCCCCCCTAAACGCATGTTGCCTTATTCGCGTTTTACAAGCATAGTGATACCACAACATATTGTGCTTCGTCAAAGGTTTACACCACAATTTATTGTGTTTTGTGCAAATTATACAAACTTGATAAATATTCAAAAAAGGGGTTTACAAACACCAGAGTTACCATTTTTTCTAGCCTTTTCAATGTTATGTGTGATAGACATAGTACCCTTTTCTAAAAATATATCAATTTTAACATATTTTTGAAAAATAAAAAAAACTTCGACAATTTTCGTCGAAGTCAAATTATATGGTTATTTTTTCATAATTTTATTAAATTTTTCGGGCAATTTCCCCTGCTTTTTGTTCAAGGTCGTCATAGTCATGAAAAATGATTTCATCAAACCTATATTTGCCATAGTCAACCCTGTTTTGGTCGCGGGCAAGCAAATATTCTTTTGAAACATTATCACGCTTTAAAACAAGGTCAAGGCGCTTTTCATCACTGTTTGCAACAAGCAAAATATTGAAATTTGATTTTTTGAAAAATGAAAGCATCGGTGCAAATTTATAATCTATAATTGCACACTTTTCCCCTTTCATTTGCTCTTTTATTTCTTTTTCAATAAATGGAGTGCTAATGGCAGTTAAAAGTGATTGATTTTTTGCGTTGTCAAAAACAAGCATTCCAACTTTTTGTTTCTCAATTTTTCCGTTAATTAAAACTTGATTTCCGAAAGATGAAAAAATCTTTTTGCAAAACTTTTCATTTTG
>USTJ01000017.1 GCA_900557585.1 uncultured Eubacteriales bacterium | reverse complement strand
GACGGCGTAATGCCACAAACCAAAGAAGCAATCAAATATATCAAAGAAGCAAAAGTTCCAATGATTGTTGCAATCAACAAGATTGACCTTCCAACTGCAAATGTTGAAAAGATTAAAGAGGAACTTGCAAAAGAAGATGTTCTTCCAGAAGAATGGGGTGGAGACACAATCATGGTTCCAATTTCTGCGAAGAAAGGTATCAATATTGATAAACTGCTTGAAATGGTATTGTTCGTTGCAGAATATCAAGATCTTCGTGCAAATCCAAACCGTGACGCATCTGGAAGCATCATTGAAGCCCGCCTTGACAAAGGAATGGGAACTGTTGCAACTGTTTTGGTTCAAAACGGAACTCTTAAAGTTGGAGACAATGTTGTTGCAGGAACTGCAACCGGAAAAGTTCGTGCAATGATAAATGAAAAAGGTGTTCATGTTAAAAAGGCTTTACCATCAACTCCTGTTGCGATTCTTGGTCTTACAAGCGTTCCAAACGCTGGCGACCAACTTTATGTTGTTGATGAAAAAATGTCAAGAAACATTGCAAACGAAAGAACAAATAAAGAAAGAACAAGCATGATTAAATCAGAAGATTTGTCACTTGACAGCCTCATGAGCAAAATTGCAGACAAGAACTTTAAAGACTATAATGTCATTATTAAAGGTGACGTTCAAGGTTCAATCGAGGCTCTCAAAGAATCTCTTTCAGTAATCAAAAATGAAGAGGTTAAGGTTCGTTGCATTCATGGTGGCGTTGGTGCTATCAACGAAAACGATGTAATGCTTGCCGAGGCTTCAAATGCTGTTATCATTGGCTTTAATGTTAAACCAGATGCAAAAACAAAAGCATCTGCTGAAAAGAAGAAAGTTACAATCAAATTTTTCAGAATTATTTATGAAGTTATTGATTATGTAACCGAAGAAATCAATAAAATGCTTACACCAAAATATCGTGAAGTTATAACCGGACATGCTGAAATTCGTGCACTTTTCAAAGCAAGCAAAGTTGGTATCATTGCGGGCTCATATGTGCTTGATGGAAAAATTTCTAAAAACAGCAAAGTTCGAATCACAAGAAACGGCAAACAAATATATGAAGGCTCAATTGCAACTCTTCAAAGAGAAAAGAACGAAGTTAAAGACGTTTCTGCCGGATTTGAATTTGGTGCAACTTTTGCAGGATTCAGTGATTTGCAAGTTGGCGATATTTTTGAAGCATATGCAGAAGAAAGAATTTAAGGAGTAGAAAATGGCAAATGTAAGAATGAGCAGAATCAACAGCGAAATGCAAAAAGCACTCGCCGAGATTATTGCAAACAGAATGAGAAATCCAGATTTTGACGGGCTTATCATTTCTGTAACAAAAGTTGAAACTGCACCTGATCTTAAAAACGCAAGAGTATATATTAGTGTTCTTTCAAGCCTTGAAACAAAGCGTTTGGTTGTTGCAGAACTAAACCGTGCGAAAGGTTATATTCGTCGTGAAATTATGCACATGGTACGTCTTAAAACAATGCCAGAGTTCGAATTTAAACTTGACAACTCTATTGAAGAGGGTCAAAAAATCATTGATATCATTGAAAAACTTTCAGGAGAAAACAATGAAAACTAATTGTTCAGATTTTTCTGAAATTTGTGAAATCATAAACAAGTTCAAAACCTTTGCAATTTACAGCCATATGCACACTGATATCGACGCAATTGGCTCGTCACTTGCAATGAAAAAGTTGCTTGAAAAACTTGGAAAAACCGCCCATGTGTTTATTGATTCGGTTTTCCCAGACAATGCAAAAATTTTAAATGGTGTTGACAAAATCAATAATGAGAAACTTGATGCCTATGATGTTGCAATTGTTCTTGATTGTGCTGATGAAAAACGACTTGGCAGACTTGTTTATAAGTTCAGAAAAAACACAAAAACAACATTTCAGATTGATCATCACCTTGAAAATCCATTGTTTGCAAAAACAAACTATGTTCGTGAAGAGGCAAGTTCAACTTGCGAACTTATCTATAATCTCGTTTGCGCTCTTGGTGTAAGCGTTGATAAAGACATGGCAAAGTGCATGATTTCTGGAATTTTGACAGACACTGGTTGCTTGAAATTTTCAAACACCGAGCCATCAACCTTGGTTGTGGTTTCAAAATTGCTTGAAATTTTAAAAATCAGTATGGACGAAATCACATATCCGCTTTTCAACAGCCTTACAATCAGTGCGTTCGATCTGAAAAAATTGTCACTCAACAAACTTGAACTTGTTTGCAGGGGAAGAGCGGGAATTATCATTTTGTCAAAAGAAGACCTTGAAAGTTGCTCTGCAACCTTTGAAGACACAAAAGGGCTCACCGATTTGCCAATGCAAATTGCAAAAGTGAAATGTGTTGTTGTCGCAACACAAAGCCCATATGACGGGATATATTATATCTCCGTTCGAACAAAAGATGACTATTCATCAAAGAACATTGCGTCTGAGTTTGGCGGTGGTGGACACATTAAAGCCGCTGGTGCAAAGATTGATGAAGAACCAAAAATCATTCGTGAAAAATTGATAAAAGCAATTTCAAAGGAACTTGAAAAATAGTGATTGGATTTTATAATGTGCTTAAACCAACTGGTGTTTCTTCGGGTTTTGTTGTAAACAAAATTAAAAGAATCACAAACGAAAAAGTTGGACATCTTGGAACTCTTGACCCCTCGGCGTCAGGAGTTTTGTCTATTGCAGTTGGAAAAGCAACAAAGTTTTTTGACTATTTCTTGAATAAAGATAAAGAGTATGTTGCGCTTGCAAAATTTGGTGTTTTGACAGATACTCTTGATTCTGATGGAACCGTTATTGAAAAGGACAATGTGAATGTTTCGCTTGAAGACATTGAAAAAATAATTCCAAAAATGTGCGGAGAAATTTTGCAGATTCCACCAATTTTCAGTTCTAAAAATGTGAACGGAGAAAGGGCATATGATTTGGCACGACAAGGAAAAGATGTTGTGCTTGAACCAAAAAAAGTGCAAATTTACAGCATAAAAGTTGAAAAAATGCATCAAAACAACCTTTTTCGACTAAAAATTCATTGTTCAAGCGGAACATATGTTCGTTCAATTGTTCGTGACATTGCCAAAGAACTTGGAACAAATGCAACAACAGTTTGCATCATTCGAACCGCTTCTGGAAAGTTTAAAATTGACAAGAGCGTGACGCTTGATGACATTGCAGAAAACAAAGAAAAGCATCTGATAAAGATAAATTCAATTTTAAATTTGCCCGAAATTGAACTTGAAGAAAAGCAGGCGAAAGACTTGTTTTCTGGCAAAGAAATTTTGCTTGACAAAAATGATGGAGAATATTTATCATTTTATAAGAGCGAAGAGTTTTCAGTTTTAAAGGTTGAGAACAAAAAAGCAATAAACAAAATATATTTGAGCAAGGAGAGTTTATATGGTTAGATTTGGTCCATCTGGGTTTTGTGAAGAGTTTTCAGTTTCTCACAAATCTACCGAAGAAATGCCTTCATGGCTTGAAGAGCATGGTCTTGATGCCTATGAATATGCCTTCAACAAGTGCGTTCGAATCAGTGATGAAAAGGCGATTTCAATTGCAAAAGCGTTCGAGGGAAAAAATAAGCAACTCAGCGTTCATGGGCCATATTATATAAACCTTGCAAATCCCGATGAAGAAATGGCTTTCAAGTCGAAAATGTATATCATTGACAGTTTAACAAAAATGCGTCTTCTTGGGGCAAAATATCTTGTGTATCATCCAGGAAGTTTAATGAAAAGCACAAGAGAAGAGGCGTTCAATCTTGTAATGCAAAGAACCAAAGAACTTGTGAAAATGCTTGATGAATATGGTTTTGACGACATGTATATTTGTCCAGAAACAATGGGAAAACACGGTCAAGTTGGAACAGTTGAAGAGGTTGCACAAATGTGCGCTCTTGACAGAAGAATAATTCCAACACTTGATTTTGGACATATCAATGCATTCACTTTGGGTGGTCTTAAAACCGAGCAGGATTTTGAAAATGTTTTCATGACGCTCAAAAAATATATGGGTGAAAGATATAAAAAAGTACATATCCATTTTTCAAAAATTGAATATGGAGCAAAAGGTGAAATCAGACATTTGAAGTTTGATGAGGACGAGAAAAACTATGGTCCAGACTTTGAACTTTTGGCAAAAGTTTTGAAAAAACTTGACATTGATGCAACCATAATTTGCGAATCTCGTGGCTCTCAAACCAAAGATGCTGTGAAAATGAAAGAAATTTTTTGCTCAATATAATTGATTTGAACACATGGTTGTGTTATACTAAATAAGGAAATTAAATTTTGGAGGAAAATATGATAACTGCTGGTGAACTTAGAAAAGGCGTTACTTTTGAATTTGAAGGAAAAGTTTATGTTGTTGTTGATTTCTTGCATGTTAAACCTGGAAAAGGCGCAGCATTCGTAAGAACAAAACTCAAAAATGTTGTAACAGGACAAGTTATTGAAAGAACTTTCAACCCAGTTGAAAAATTCGAAAAGGCTGTCATCGAAAGAAAAGAAATGACATATCTTTATAACGATGCAGGTCTTTATTATTTCATGGATTGCGAAACATATGAACAAATTCCACTTAATCATGAACAAGTTGCAGATGCGCTCAACTTTATCACAGAAAACATGAATGTTACAATTCAGTTCTATAAAGGAACTGCATTCAGTGTTGAGCCACCATTCTTTGTTGAACTTAACATTGTTGAGTGCGAACCAGGAATTCAAGGCGACACATCAAAAGCAGGCTATAAACCTGCAACCCTTGAAACTGGATATGTTCTTCAAGTTCCTTTGTTTGTTAATAATGGTGAAAAAATCCGTGTTGACACAAGAACTGGAACATATATGTCAAGAGTATAGTTTTATAAAAAATTCAAACAAAAATATGCCAATTTTCGGCATATTTTTTTTGTGTGCAAAAACATATAATGTGCCCGCCAATAATAAAATTTATCAAGGGGTGAAAAATGCTTTTTGATTTGTTGCCAGAAGTGGTGCTGAAAGAACTTGAAAAACTAAACTTGCAAAAAATTTCCGAAATCAGACTTCGCATTGAAAAACCAATTGTTGTGAACTATTACGGAAAAAACACCTTTCTTGAAACCTCTTCAAATGAAAAAATGATTGCAACAAAACCAATGATAGAATATGTTCTTTGCAAGGCAACCGAAAATTCAATTTATGCATATAACAGTCAAATCAAACAAGGGTTCATCACTGCAAAAGGCGGAATCCGCTTGGGTATTGCTGGCGAAAGTGTTGTGTCAGATTCCTATTTGCCGAAAACCCTTAAAGACATTTGCTCGATAAATATTCGCGTTCCGCATCAAGTGAAAGATTGTTCGGCTGTGGCGTTTCGGTTCATGTTTTGCGAAAATGTGCTGAAAAACACTTTGATAATTTCGCCTCCAGGTGCGGGCAAAACAACTTTTCTTCGTGATATTGCGTGCCAAATTTCAAAACAATTGAAAGAAGATTGCAGTGTGCTTATTGTTGATGAGCGTTTTGAAATTGCATCGGTTGTTGATGGAAAAGCCATGCTTGATGTTGGTGACTTTGCAGATGTTGTGAGTGGTGCAACAAAAAAGTTTGCTTTTGAAAATGGAATCAGGGCTCTCAGGCCAAATGTAATTATAACCGACGAACTTGCAAGCAAAGAAGATGCTGATGCTTGCGAAAATGCAATCATGTCTGGTGTGAAAGTTGTGGCTTCGGTGCATGCGTCGTCAATTCATGATTTGGAAAATAAAAGTGATTTTAAACAAATGCTAGATTCCAGATGTTTTGAAAGATATGTTGTGATGTCTTGCAAAAATGGTGCGGGAACAATTGAGGGTATATTTGACGAAAACAAAACCTGCATCTATTTTTAAAGGAGAAGAAAATGATTTTTGCAATTGTTTCGATTTTGGCACTTTCGGCAGTTTGTGGAAAACTGTGCGCACGTGTTTTTGAAAAGCGAGAGAAGTTTTTTATGGAACTTGAAAATATGTGTATGTATTTTAAAAATGAAGTGGGATTTTTGAACACAAAAAATGCAGTGCTATTTGAAAAATATGAAAAATCATATGAGGTTGAAAACAAACAAATTTTTGAAGAAATGAAAGAGATTTCAAATGAGAGTATAAACACATGTTTTGAAAAGGTTTATTTTTTAAAGAAAATCGAAAAACAAAAACTTGCAGAGTTTTCAAAAAATTTTGGAAAAGGTGATCAGAACAGTCAACTTGCAAACATTGAAAATTTTTTGCAAGAGGCGAAAAGAATGCATGATGAGTCTTTGCAAAAGAAAAAACAAAACGCACCACTGTGCTATAAAGTGTGTCTTGCAATAGGGTCGGTGATTTGTGTTTTGATTTTGTGAAAGGAGAAAAAATGGAAATTGATATCATTTTTAAAATTGCAACAATAGGAATTTTAACGGCAGTGATAAGTCAAGTCCTTTCACATCAAGGGAAAAGCGACATAGCAACTCTTGTAACTTTGGCGGGCTTAGTGCTTTCTCTTGTGATGGTATTAAACATGGTGAGTGGGCTTTTTGACACGCTGAAAACAATGTTCAATTTATATTAGGTGAAACATGATTTTTAAAATTATAGGAGTTGGAATTTGCACAATTGTTGCTTCAATTGTTTTAAAACAATATAAACCTGAACTTTCAGTTTTGGTGAATATTTGTGGTGGGCTTGTAATTTTTATGCTTGCAATTGATGGTGTTTCAACTCTTGTTTCAGAGTTCTATTCGATTGAAAATTTGACCAGTCAAATTGAAATTGTAAAACCCATAATGAAGGTTTTGGGTGTTGGATATATCACCGAGTTCACTGCAAATCTTGCCGAAGATAGTGGAAATAAATCGGTTGCGTCAAAGATTGTTCTTGGAGGAAAAGTTGCAATATGTACACTTGCATTGCCAATATTAAAACAACTCATAAACGCAATTATTTCTCTTATATAGGCAAAACATGTATAATATTTGCATTTATAATCACGATATTTGCGATTTTTATTTTTATGAATATTAAAAATGTGAATTATTTTGCAAGTGCTGAAAACAATACTAAAAAGGAAGAAAGCGTTGAAAAAGACCTTGAAGATGCAACAAATGATGTTTTATCTGATGTTGATTTTTCTGACCTTGAAGAAGTTCTTGCTGGTCTTGATTATGAAATTTTTGACGGGCGAACTTTCAAGCAATTTGTTAAAGATGTTATAAATGGTAAAGAAGAATTTACTCTTTCTTCAATGTTTGAAATTTTCAAAGTTGTGCTGATGCAGAATATAAAAAATATTGTTTCTCCACTTTTGATTGTATTCTGTGTTGCTCTCTTGTCTGTTCTATTTTCAAATTTGAGTCCAAATAAAAATGGTGGTGCTGGCGATGTTATAAATCTGATTTGCTTTTCAGTGATTGTGATCATTGTTTCGGTTCTCATTTCAAAACTTATTGTTGTGTCAAAAAACTCACTTTCACAAATGCAAAATTCTATGAATGCCATTTTCCCAATTTTGCTTGTTTTAATGTCTGGCATGGGTGGGGTTATATCTGCAAAGGCGTATACGCCACTTGTAACAATTTTGTCAAATATCATTTCAAATGTATTTGTATATTTCTTGTTACCATTGTTTTCTTTGAGTTTGGTGTTTTCAATTGTTGGGCACATTTCTCCAAACACAAAACTTGACAAAATGAACTCATTTTTAAAGTCGCTGTTCAAGTGGACAATTGGTTTGGTTTGTGCTTTATTTATGGGCTATCTTGCAATCAAAGGTTTCACTGCTGGCTCGTCTGACGGGATAAGTATTAAGGCAACAAAATATGCAATAAAGAACTATGTGCCAATTCTTGGCGGATATATTTCCGAGGGTTTTGAACTTGTGAAAGCAGGGAGTTTAATTGTTAAAAATGCGGTTGGTTTTGTTGGAATTTTAATGCTCGTTTGCACTGCTCTTTTTCCGGTTGTTGCGGTTGCTGTGTGCGAATTGTTTTTGAAACTTGTTGCAGGTGTTTTGCAACCTGTTGGTGGGACAAAAACTGCCGGTTTGCTTGGCTCGATTGCTGACAGTTTAAAGTTGCTTTCGTCAATTATTATTGGTGTGGCAATGATGTATTTTTTGACAATTTATCTTGTAACTTGCACGGTTTTGAATATTTTGTAGGTGAGTGATGAAAACATTTATTTTTAACATTTTGGTGTGTTGTTTGGTTGATGTTTTTGCTGGAATATTGGTTCCTGATGGTGTGATTAAAAAATCAATTTTGTCGGTGATTTCGCTTTATCTTTTATATGTTATCATGGCTCCAATTTTAACATTTTTAAAATGTGGCGCTATTATGTAAAATATAAAAAATACTGGCAAAACGGCAAAATATGTTGATATTTCATGTAAAAATGCGTAAAAATGCGTTTTTCGTGTTGTTGCCTAAAAATATACTTATTATGAGGTTTGAATGGAAGAGACAAAAAACAAACAAAATTTCTTTGAAAAATTTGTTTCAAAAATTAAAAATTTCAAATATCTTAAAACTGTTTTTGTTGCGGTTTTATGCTTTATTGTTGTGCTTATTTTTGCAAGCAGTTTTAAAACAAAAACTGTCAAAAATAGTGTTTCCTCGACCAATTATTCTTCAAAGGCGATTGAATATTGCAAACAGCAAGAGAATAGACTTGAACAAGTCTTGGAAAGTGTCAAAGGCATTTCGAATGTGAAAGTGTTTGTGATGGTTGATGAGAGCCCTGAAATTAGATATGTTCAAGACAAAACCGAAAATTCTTCGGGCACAAATTCATCAACTGAATCGGCAACTGTTATTGTTAAAAATGGTTCAGTTTCCGAACCGATTGTAGTGATTGAAACTCTTCCAAAAATTAAAGGAG
>USTJ01000016.1 GCA_900557585.1 uncultured Eubacteriales bacterium | reverse complement strand
TTTGAGGGTTCATCACATCTTGCTCTGCGCTCATGAACAAATGAGCAACATAGAAAAGCAAAATTGTAAAGAACACCAAAGTTGCATCACTGTTTGAAAGCCCAATGAACTTTGACATTATGATAACAGTTGTCAAAAGCGAAATCACCATGCAAATTCCTTGGAAAACAAACTTTCCGCAAACCAT
Source organism: uncultured Eubacteriales bacterium (assembly GCA_900557585.1). Taxonomy (GTDB): domain Bacteria; phylum Bacillota; class Clostridia; order Christensenellales; family UBA1242; genus UMGS2069. The sequence continues at coordinate 9,105 of USTJ01000016.1, read as the reverse complement.
TTCATAATATGATTTTGGATTGGTTTTCAAAAGGTAACTTGATGCGCCCTCTTCGCTGTATGCGTGTGCCAAGTTGATAGATGACGAAAGCGTCATTATCATGATAAGCAAAATGTTAAAAATGAAACCCATTTGCATTCCTGCATAGCGGGTGTCCATTGCTGTGATGATTTTGTTCAAAAGCAAAATTACAAGAGGCATGCCAATCACCGATGTTAAAAGTCCATAGAACTTGTCGCTTGTGCGATAGGTCAAAACAATTTCTTTTTTTATCATTGACAAAAAGCCGTTTGTCTTTTTGTTGTGAAAAGTTTTGTTCACTTTCTTTTTGCGATATTCAAATGGTGTGCTTGTCATTTTGAAAAACAGTGGTTGAACAAGCAAATATGCAAGTGCGAGCGCAATAACGCAAGCACCAATAACCCCAAGAACCGAGAACCATTGCTCGGCAGTGAACCATGAAGTTGCAATGCTATATTGCACGCCACAAACAGTTGTAACGGTATAGTAAAATGGTGCAAAGTCTTTGGTGAACTTTGTCATGAAAGTTTGAATCTCTTGGAAAGTTGTTCCCCAAGAACCAATAAGGTCAAAGTTTTCAGGAATTGCATTGATTGTTAACACAAGAAGTGTTACAATTCCGCCAATGAAAAGTGCAACCAAGATATATTCAAGCCATTTGTTGTTTTTCACAATTGTTGTGATAAGCAAAAGTGGAATTGATAAAAGTGCACCAAGCGCAACTGGCAAAAGTGTCAGAATAAACATCATTGGAATAAGCCACAAATAATAGAACCAAGGAACCGAATTTATCATTCCATAGGCAACGAAAAGTGGCAACAAATATGTAAGGTTGCGAATAAATTCATAGATATAGTAAACAACAAGTTTACTTGTGAAAACTGTTGTTCGGCTGACAGGCATTGTCAGCAAAACCTGATTGTCTTTTGCAAAATAGAAAGATTTCATCATTCCAAAAATACAAACAACAATTGAAAGTGAATACATGAATGTGAACACAATTGTCATGAAACTTTGAGGAATACCTGGCAAAAGTGAAATCAGGCGCAAATATGAAAGAATATAGAACCCAGCAAAAATGACCGCCGTGATAACGGCGAACTTCAAAAGTGTGAGAACAACTTTAAAAATAGCCTTTTTAACGCTTTTGAACGCCGAAAAGTCTATTTTGTCTTTAAGTTGCATTTTTGTAAGGGTTAAAAGTCCTTTCATATTCTTCCTTTGTTATTTTTTGCTTTGGGATTTGTTTTTATTTATCTTTGTTTTTCAAGTTTTCTTTTTCTTGTTTTTTTGCTTGTTTTTCTGCAAGTCGTTTTGCCTTTTCTTCGGCTTTTTTCTGTTTTTTCTCTGCGCGAAGTGCCTTTTCTTCTTCGCGTTCTTTTCGTCTTTCTTCTCTTCTTTCTGCCATTGTAATGGCCTTTTGTTTCTTAGCGTCGGTGTCGGTTGCTCTTTTAACATCATTCTCTTCGGTAACTTTGAGATAGAACTGTTCAAGAGTGGTTTCTTTTTCAACATCTTTCACAACCGCAGTTGTCAAAATGTGTCCATTTTTGATGATTGCAATTTTGTCACAAAGTTGTTCAACAATGTCAATCAAGTGGCTTGAAAAGAACACAATGTTTCCGTTTCTTGCATGCTCTCTCATGCACTCTTTAACTTGGAAAATGCTTTGAGGGTCAAGGCCGGTTAATGGTTCGTCCAAAATCCAAACACGAGGATTGTGAACAAGCGCACTCATGATTGCAATTTTTTGCTTCATTCCGTGTGAATAGGTTTTAATTTGGTTGTCAAACGAATCTTTAAGTTCGAAAAGTGTGACATATTTTTCAATGGCTTTGTCACGGTCTTCTTTTGAAACCTCATAAAGGTCGGCAATATAGTTAATATATTCTCTTCCAGTAAGTTTTTCATAAAGTGCATAGTGGTCTGGAACAAATCCAATTTGTCTTTTTGCCATCACGCTTTGCGAGTCGACATCATAGCCACAAACTTCAATTTTTCCGCTTGTGATTGGTTGAATTCCAACAATGCTTTTGATGATTGTGCTTTTTCCCGCTCCGTTATGTCCAAGGAAACCATAAATCTCTCCACCATTTATTTCGAGAGATGCGTCTTTAACGGCATAAACATTGCTTGAACTGTATTTTTTCGAGAAATTTATAAGCACCAATTTATTTTTATTTTCCAAATCTACAGGCTCCTTTTTGCTTCTTCCAGCAAGTTTTGTTTCAAGTGCAAGTTTGTCAAGTCTAATTTTCTTGTTTCGGTCTGAAATGTCATACATTGTGTCTACAAATGAATATGCCCCTTCATAAATGAACCACATTCCAAGCCCCAAAATGACATATACCAAAAAGAACAAAAATTGATAAAGTGGATAGAATGTGAACGAAAAGTCTTTAATTTTAAATGTCCACACAATGTTTCGAAGGTCTTCTGCCCACTTTCCAAGTTTGTCGGCAATGAAGTCAGAGTTGATAAAGAAATAGTCAACAGTGCCATAGTTAGAGAACCATGCATTCAAAATCAGAACAAGTGCGAAATAGATTGCAAAGCCAACCATTGAATATTTGAACTCACGAAGTTTTGGACGCTCGTACACTCGAAGAGCAACAATCAAAAGTGGCATGAAAAATGCGATATAGTGGTTGATATAGAAAGTCAAAATTCCTGTTTCAAACAAGTTTGTTGAACTTGAATAATTTGGCATTGCCATTGCCAAAAAAGCACCAAGAACATTGATAAAATATGTGAAATAGAACAATTTATTCCACTTGAAAATCAAGCAAAGTGCAATAATATACATTGCCGTATTGCAAAGGTGGAAAGGCCAAGCAGTAATGTCAAGAAAACTTTCGAACTTGTGATGCAAACTGAAACTTAAAAGCGTTCCAAGAGCAATGAACAAAAGCACTCCTCTTTTGTCTTCTTTTGGAAGATGACGAAGAACAAAATATAAAACAATTGGAATAATGAAACTGAAATATAAAATCATTCTGTGAGGATATGAGAAAGATTTTACCTCGATTGAATAGTTCAAAAGTCCAAAGTTTGCTTTAAGGAAATATGCAGGCATGGTTGAAAGCAAAATTATAAGAAGCCCTGCAACAAATCCAAAAATTTCTCTCTTTTCAATTTTTGTTTTAAATTCACAAATCCAAACCCAAGCAGAATATGCAATCATGATTCCCGCTTCAACAGCAAGAAGCATTCCACGAAGAGTTACATGTGAAAGTGCACCCGCACCTTCAATTGCCTGAACCAAAAGTGGCAAACAGAAAATTTTCAAAACCGAAACAATGCTTGCAAACCATTTTGCAAGGTGGGTTGCATATCGCATTTTATAAAATGGATAAAGTTCAAACAAAATTACAGATGCATAGTCAAACCAAACAAGCAAAAGCATAAGGCAAGTTAGCCAAGAAGAATTGAAAACGCCAGTTGAAAGATTTACAACTTTTTCAATTTCATCGTTGCCAAGCATATATCTGAAAACAAAAATTGCCGACAAGATAAGCGAAATGGCTTTCATTGTTTTTGCTTGAACTTTTTCGTCTTTCTTGCGCAAGACAAAAACAGCAGATAAAATCAATCCGCTCGCAACAACAAACGCAACAATATAGTATAATGCCATCGCCATGTCTTGTATTTTTGCTCCAAATATAAATTGTTATTTATTTATAAATATAAGTATGTATATTATAGCCCCAAAACATGCACTTTTGTCAATCAAAAAACAAGATAAAAAATATTTGTGAAATTTTGTATAAACCCTCACAAAAAGATGCATATTTTGCACTTTTTAAATATTTTTGAAACATAACTGTGTGGTTTTTATATAAAAAACCGCAAAATCTAGTTTTGCCACAGTGAAAAGCAGATAAACAACATAAAAACCAAGAATATTTGCTTGAAAAAACAAAAATAGTCACAAAAATCGAAACAAAAAATATATTTTTCACAAAAATCGCCTTAATTGTAAAAAACGGCAATTTTGCACCATGGGGAATACAATTTTGCGATTTTTCTAAAAATCGTCATAAAAATAAAACACAATAAAAACGCCACCACAAGCATGGTGACGTTTTATAAATTGAAAAAGATTGTTTTCAAGACTTTTCAAACATTATTATAATTGTTTCACAAATTTTGATGCTTCAAGCCCAGCAATCATGCCCTGATAAACAGCAGTTGCAACTTGTTTTATTCCGCCAGTAATGTCGCCAGCAGAATATGCACCTTTAACATATGTTTCGCACTTGTCATTTATAACAATGTGATTGTCTTTTGCAAGCACTCCAAGTTTTTTTGCCATGTCAAGCGAATCCATTGTTCCAAGTGCCAAGAACAAACCGTCAATTATAACCACTTTGTTTTCAAATTCAACCTTTTCAAGTTTTGTTTTTCCCAAAAAGCCAACAATTTTATTTGTTATAACTTCAATGTTGCCTTGACTTTCAAGTTTGGTTTCGCCGTCTGTAAAAATATACACTTTCTTTGCGAGAGGAGAAAGAACTTTTGCCTCTGCCAAAGCATAGGTTCCGTTTCCAAGAACACCAACAGTTTTGCCTTTATAGAAATATCCATCACAAATTGCGCAACTGCTTATGTTTTGTTTTTCATATTTTTCAAGACGAGAATCAACCTTATTTTGTTTTTCGCCAGACGCAATGATAACCGCTTTTGAAACATATTCTTCTTTTTCAGTTTTCAGCAAGAAACAATTGTTTTCAAAGTCTTTTTCCGCAAAGTCGATTGCACAATTTTCAACATCAATTCCAAGCGCTTTTGCTTGTTTTATGCCCTCTTCTTTAAGTTTTGAGCCAGAAATTGAAGCAATTCCATAGTAATTTGCAATTTCTTTTGCTTTTTCAAGTTTGCTTTCTCCGTTATCAAACACACAAACCGAAGAGCCAGCACGCTTTGCATAGATTGCAGAACTTATGCCCGCAGGGCCCGCGCCAATAATGATAATGTCATATTTTTTCATATCTACTCCTGAACCCATGTGCTGTTTTTTGCAGCATATTCCCACTCTGTAAAAAGTTTTTCTCTTTGCCTTTCAGAAATCTCTGGTTTGAAAGATTCAACTTGCTTTGCAAGATTTTTTATTTCGTCAAATTTGATAAGACCAAGTGCAACTTCTGCAAGATAAATTGCACCAAGAACCGAACATTCTGTGCTTTCGGTTTTGTGAACTTGCTTGCCCGAAATGTCTGACAAAAATTGCAAGATGAAACGGTTTTTGCTTCCGCCACCATCAACATTTATTGATTTAAGTTTAATGCCAGTTTTTTCCATTTCTTTGATAATGGCATTTGCACCATAGCCAAGACTTTCAAGAACCGCTCGAACCATATGATTTTTTGTAACGCCAAAAGTGATGCCAACAAAGCAAGCCCTTGCGTTAGCATTCCAAAATGGTGAACCAAGCCCTGTGAATGCAGGAACAAAATATACCCCGCCATTGTCCGGAACAGAAAGTGCCATTTTTTCGGTTTCATCAACCTTGTCAAAAAGTTTAACATTATGCCCCGCCCAATTGATTGCCGAACAAGCAGAGAAAATTGAACCTTCCAAAGCATATGCCGTTTTTCCGTTCACGGTATAGGCAACGGTTGCCAAAAGTTTATTGTTTTCAAGTTGAACTTTATTTCCTGTGTTCACAAGCAAAAATCCGCCAGTACCATAGGTGATTTTCGAGCGCCCAGCATCAACCGCGCCATGACCAACCAAACTTCCTTGCTGGTCACCAATAATCGAACAAAGAGGCGCACCATTAAACTCTTTACACTCGCCAATAACCTCGGCAGAAGAAACAACCTTTGGCAAACATTCGCGACTAATTCCCCACAAATCAAGAAGTTCATCGTCATAGTCCATGGTGTTAATGTTGAAAAGCATTGTTCTTGATGCGTTTGATGTGTCGGTCACAAACTTGCCCGTAAGTTTATAAGCAATAAAACTGTCCATTGTTCCCAAGCAAAGTTGATGTTTTTTTGCAAGTGCTTTTGCTTCTGGAACATTTTTCAAAATCCAAGCCATTTTGCTTGCTGAAAAATATGGGTCTGGAACAAGACCAGTTTTTGCACGGATTTTTTCTTTCACTTCTGGTGAAAGTTTTTCAATTTCTTTTGCAGTTCTTCTGCACTGCCAAACAATTGCATTGTAAACCGGTTTTCCAGTTTCTTTGTCAAAAGCAACAACGGTTTCACGTTGCGATGTGAGAGCAACTGCCAAAATCTTGTCTTTATCAAGGCGTTTGCCATTCATTGCTTTTTGAAAGGCAAAACAAAGTGCAAGATAAATTTCTTCGGCATCTTGTTCAACCCAGCCGTTTTCAGGATAATATTGTCTGAACCCCTGGCTTTCAACAGAAAGAATTTTGTTTGTTTTCGTGTCATAGACAAGAGCACGCGCACTTGTTGTTCCCTCGTCTAACCCAACGATATATCTTTTTTCAACCATATTTTCTCCTTTTTTAACATTCGTATATTTATATAATATCACTTTTTTTATTTTATAAAAAATAAAATAACCACAAAAACGCAACTTTTTTGTTTGACAAGAGGTTTTGTTTGGCACTATTCTATTTATAGAGGTACAAAAATGGAAAAAATCTATGATGTTTTAATTTTTGGTGCTGGCGTTGTTGGATCTTGCATTGCAAGCGACCTTGCAAGATCAGGCTATTCGGTTTGCCTTGTTGACAAAGCAAGTGATGTTTCAACCGGAGCAAGCAAAGCAAACAGCGGACTTGTTCATGCCGGATTCGACGCAAAGCCAGGAACACTGAAAGCAAAACTTAATGTTGAAGGAAACAAAATGTATCCTTCTGTTTGCAAACGCCTTGGGCTTCCACTTCGAAAACTTGGTGCAGTTGTAATTGGAAACAACAAAAACACCGTGAACGAACTCTATGCCCGAGGGCTTGAAAATGGAGTGAAGAATTTGTTTGTTCTCTCTCGCGATGAACTTTTGAAAATTCTTCCAAACATAACTGAAAATGTAACTTGTGGACTGCTTGCAAAAGATGCCTATGTTGTTTGTCCATATCTTTTAACAATCTGTTTGGCAGAAGAAGCAATTTTGAATGGCGCAACTGTTCTTTTGGAATTTGATGCAAACAAAATTCGCAAAAACAACGGGGTTTTTGAAATTTCAGACGGCAAAACCACAGTTTTTGCAAAAAAAGTTATCAACAGCGCAGGTGCTGGCGTAAACCAAATTGCAAAACTTCTTGGAACTGAAACCTATGACATTCAGTTCAAACGCGGTGAATATTTTGTTTTGGAACAAAGCGAAGCGCACATTGCACCAGTAACAGTTTTCCCTCTTCCAGAAAAAGGAAGCAAGGGTATTTTGATAACTCAAACGCTTGACCAAAACATTTTAGTTGGGCCAACTTCCTATGAAAGTGATGACAGCACAAAAACCACTCGTGACGGGCTAAACTTGGTTGCTGAAAAATCTGGACTTCTTCTTTCAAACGTAAATCTTCGAAAAAGCATTCGTCAATTTTCAGGCGTTCGCACAATTTGCGGAGACGATTTCGTGATTGAACAAAGCAAAATTGACAGCAACATTTTAACTCTTGCAGGAATCTGCTCTCCTGGGCTTTCTTCTGCCCCTGCAATTTCGAAATATGCAATTGAAAAAATGGGATTAAAATTCAATCCAACCATTAAAAACAAGCAAATTGAACCATATTTTCTTTTCAAAAACCTTAAAAATGCAGAAAAAGAACAACTTCTTGCAAAAGACCACACCTATGGCGAACTTGTTTGCAAGTGTGAAAATATCACAAAAGGCGACATTTTGTTTGCCTTAAACCGACCACTTAAAATTTGTTCAGTTGACGGAATCAAGCGCAGAGTTCGTGCTGGAATGGGACGTTGCCAAGGCGGTTTCTGTTCTCTTCCAGTTGCGGAAATCATTGCAAAGGCCAGAAAAGTTCCAATTGAAAAAGTTTTGAAAGAGAACAAAAATTCAAACTTGTTTGTATATCAAATTCGCGGAGGTGAAAACAATGGCAACCTATGATTTTGATGTTGTTGTAATTGGCGGTGGCCCAGCAGGAATGGCTGGTGCACTTGGCAGTTCAAAAAACGGAAGCCGAACCCTTCTTGTTGAAAGAAATCACACACTTGGTGGCATTTTAAACCAATGCATTCACAACGGCTTTGGGCTTCACTATTTCGGAGAAGAACTCACAGGTCCCGAGTTTGCATCGCGTTTTGAAAAACTTGTGAAAAAAGATAAAAACATTTCTGTTTTGTGTGACACATTCGTAACCGATATTAAACCACATCAAGTTACAATCACAAACAAAAACGGAATCAAAACGATTTCTGCGGGCGCAATTTTGCTTGCAACCGGTGCAAGAGAAAGAACACCTGCTTCAATCCGCCTTAACGGAACTCGTCCACAAGGAATCATGACTGCCGGTGTTGCACAAAAAATGGTGAACATTCACGGCTATTTGCCCGGCAAAAAAGTTGTAATTCTTGGCAGTGGCGACATTGGACTTATCATGGCACGAAGACTTACGCTTGAAGGAGCGAAAGTTCTTGCAGTGCTTGAAATCAACAGCACAACAAGCGGTCTTCGCAGAAATGTTTTACAATGCGTTGAAGACTATAACATTCCTCTTCTTTTCAACACCACAGTGTTTGAAGTTGTTGGAAAAGACCGCGTTGAAGGCATTTATTATGGACAGGTTGACGAGCATTTTGCACCAATTGAAAGCACAAAGAAATTTCTTGCTTGCGACACACTTGTCCTTTCTGTTGGGCTTACACCAGAAACCGACCTTTTGCCAAATCTTGAACTTAAAAAAGTTACAAACGGCGCAGTGATAGACGAGTTTTATGAAACCAACATCAAAAGCGTTTTCTCTGCCGGAAACGTTCTTCACATTCACGACCTTGTTGACAATGTTGCACTTGAAGCCGAAAATGCAGGAAAATGTGCAAGCGATTTTGCAAAAGGAGTTTTAAAGAAAACAACTCCAATTTCTGTTGAAGCCGGAAACGGACTTACATATGTTGTGCCAAATGTTGCATATCACACAAACAACAAACT
>USTJ01000015.1 GCA_900557585.1 uncultured Eubacteriales bacterium | reverse complement strand
CATCTTTGTGTCACATAATAGTGGCTGGTTCCGTGTGCGCCATAGCGACGGATTTTATATTCGTCATAATATTTTGTTGGAATTGCATAGCGATATACATATTCTGGCATTGATTTGTGGAATCCAATGTCAAAAACAGCAACATTTGGAGTTTTTGGACAAATGCTCATGCAAGCCTCGATTCCTGCAATTGCGCCAGGAACATGAAGAGGTGAAAAATCCACTTTTGTTTTGAAATCTTCCAAAATTTTCTTTGTAACGATGCATGGATCGAAATATGACTCACCAACATTCACAACTCTGTGTCCAAATGCGTCAATTTCGTTTACGTTTTTGATAACACCAATTTCTTTGTCTGTCAAAGCGTCGATAACCATTTCCATTGCTTGTGTGTGGTTATAAATTGGTCTGTCTTTGATTGTTTCTTTGCCGTGTGCTTTATAGCGAAGGAAAGAGCCTTCTTCATTGATTCTTTCAACATTTCCTTTTGCAAAAACCTCTTCGGTTTCTGTGTCGATAAATTGAAATTTCAAACTACTGCTTCCAGCATTGATAACTAAAATTCTTTTACTCATATTATTCTCCTTTAATGCTTGTTTTTGTTTGTAAAATAGTAATTGCCATTGCAAGCACAATTTCGTCTGCACTGGCACCTCTTGAAAGGTCGTTTATTGGTTTGCGAAGCCCCTGCAAAATTGGGCCAACTGCACGAACACCCGCAATACGCTGAACAAGTTTATATGCAATGTTGCCCGCATCAATGTTTGGGAAAATCAAAACATTTGCTTTTCCACCAAGTGAAGAGCCTTTGCATTTTTTGTCGCACACTTCTGGAACAATTGCTGCATCGGCTTGAAGTTCGCCATCAATTACAATTGAAGAATCCATTCTTCTTGCAAGTTTATATGCCCTTTTCACCTTTTGAATGTCTTCGTTTGCAACATCTGGGTCGGTTTTTGTTGTGAAAGACAAAAGCGCAACCTTTGGTTTCATTGAGCAAATATCATCTGCCAAACGAGCAGACAAAACCGCAATTTCTGCAAGTTCTTTGTCAGTTGGGTCTGGAATAACAGCACAATCAGCAAACACCATCATGTTGTTTTCGCCAAGCGAAGAGCCTTGTGGCATTTCCATGATGAAAGCACTTGAAACCTTTGAAATTCCCGACCTTGTTTTTATAATTTGAAATGCAGGACGCATTACATCTGCCGAAGCGTATACCGCACCAGCAACAACGCCATCAACATCATCACTTTGAAGCATCATTGTTGCATAGTACATTGGATCTTTAAGTGTTTCAAGAGCCTGCTCTTCGGTCATGCCCTTTTCTTTTCGAAGTTCATAAAGCGAATGAGCATACATCTCTCTGCGGTGAGTTTCACTTTGAACATCGATAATTTCAATGTTCTTTAATGCCTTTTTAGAAATTTTATCTTTAAGCAAAATCTTGTTTCCAATCAAAACAACTTTGCAAAGCCCCATCAAAGAAGCCCTTTCCGCTGCCTGAATCACTCTATCATCATTGCCTTCTGGCAAAACAATGGTTTTTCCTGTTCCAGAGGCTTTCTCTATTATATACTTGAAAGTGTCGTTTGCTTTTGGTTTTTTGCCAAACAAAATGCTATCCTCCCGTTGCCAAAACAACTTTTATAAGTTATAATAAAATTATTATAATACAAATATCAAAAAAAATAAAATGTTTGAGAGAGATTTTTATGAAACTTTGTGGAATTATTGCCGAATTTAACCCGCTGACCAATGGTCATGACTACTTTTTAAAACAAGTTAAAAAGCAAACAAACGCGAACATTGCCGTTATCATGAGTGGAAACTTCACCCAGCGCGGAGAAATGGCAATTCTTGATAAATATGAAAGAGCCAGCCATGCAATTGTTTCGGGCGCAGACATTGTTCTTGAACTTCCTGAATGTTTCACACTTTCATCTGCTCCTTTCTTTGCTCTTGGCGGAGTAAAGATTCTCTCAGACCTTGGAATAGACTCTCTTGCATTTGGCGTAAAAGTGAAAGAAACATCTTCCCTCATAAAAATCGCAAAACTAAAATGCCAAGAAGACAAAAAGATTTCAAACATGATTGTTTCTTTCATGAAAATGGGTCAAAGTTACAGCATGGCTCTTCTTCAAACCTATAAACAAGCCTATCCTTCTTTGCAAAGTGAAATTGACGAAATTTTCAGCGAACCAAATAATATTCTTGCAATCGAATACCTTTCAGCAATCTATAAGCACAATTTAAACATCCAACCAGTTTTTATAAACCGTGAAGACAGCGGATATAATACAAACAAAATAAAACGCATAAGAATCTTTGGAAAAACCAAATATCTCGTGAACGCAACATTCATCAGAAGCCTTGCCTATTCTGGCAAAACAAAAAAGACAAAACGCCTTGTTCCATCTCATGTTTTTGAAAGTTTAAAAAATCGCACATTTTCAAACGAAGCCCAAATCAAACTTGACGCACTTGTCCTTGAACATCTTCGCGACCTTTCAACAAAAGAACTTGAAACTTTCGCTGACTATAACTCAGCCCTCAGCCACCTCGTGAAAAACAACTCGAATCTCTATTCATCACAAAGGCAAATTTGCAATGCTCTTTCCAGCAAGTGTTACAGAAAAAGCAGAATTGCAAAACTTTTACTTCTTCCACTCTTCAATGTAAAAAAAGATTTTTCAAAAGCCCTTTTCAAGCCATATGCAATTAATGTTCTTGCAGTGAACGCTTCAAAGAAAAAATGGCTTTCAGAACTCATTAAAACCTCTAAAGCCGAACTTATTGTAAGTCTTTCAGACCTTGAAAAACTTGAACAAGAAAAAGCAACATTTGTTTTGCAAAACCAGGCAGGTTCGAACATATATAACATCTGCAACAACCGCAAACAAGCAACCGACAAAACAATTTTTGTTGTTCAAAACAGATAAAAAGTGATTGCATATCATGCAAGATAACAAAATAAATAAAACGATTAAAAACTTCTCATCATTTTTTCATAATAGCGTTATCTCAATGTATAAAATCAAAAAGCGATAATCAAACACATTACAATACCCGCAAAAATACTTATTTTTATGACTGCGGACAACACACTTTGCCTGCACCAACTCAAAAAAAACATCACGCAAGTAACCTAGGCAAAAGAAAAGACACACAATTTTGTGTGCCTTTTTATTTTTTAAGCAAGAACATCTTTACCTCTGCCCTTTTTCTTTGGTTTTTGTTCGTTTGTTTGTTCTTCTGTTTTTTCTGGGACAATTTCAACTTCATCTACAGTGCTTTCGTCTGCAAAAACATTTCTCAGACTGTGGCGAACTTTGAATTTTGATTGAATCAAGAAAATGTGTTCAACTGCGTCAAGCACAAAATAAATCACATAAAGAAGCAACAAACTGATTGTGACACTGCTTGCCATTCCAATTGAAACAATATAGGCAAACATTGCAATTGTCAAAACAAGAGCAATTGGACGGATTACATAATATTCTCTGAAATTTCTTGAATGAAGATATGCTGAAAGTGCAAGCAAACTAGCGCAAACTGCGTCGATTGCTGGAACAATCATGTTGTTTTGGCAAAGTGAAATTGAAAATCCACAAACAGCAAAAAGCAAAATAGACAAAACAATATAATATGAATCGGTTGGTGAAAGATTTTTATATCTAACAAAAACAGTGTTTCCTTTAAGGTTCAAAACAAGAACAAAAAGTTCAAGCACAATATAGAAAATCAAATATAAAATTGCATGTGAATATAACCCAATAGATATGCATTCAAGCCCACAAATAAAGCACGTCACGAGGCAAAGACCAAACCCAACAAACGAATTTATCTTTGCAAAAAAGTTCCAAAGAACACCCGCCAAAACCATTATAAGGCAAACAAAATTAATAAGCCCAATCAAATATAGCGTAATGGCAACCGCAAGTGAAAAACACGAAAGCATCAACTTGACCAAAAACAATTTTTCTGGCGACATTGCAATGCATGTTAAACGCTTTTTCATATTTTTTCTCCTTTGTCAAAAAAGACTATGCTTTGCATATACATTTAATATGCATTATAATACAATATTCAGCGAAAAATGTAAAATAAAAAAAGCCACATTTGCACGGTTTCAAGAAAATGTGTGGATTATTGCAATTTTTCTGGTCATGTTTTGCATTCTTTCAAACTCTGCTTTGTACGCAAAAAGCGTAACAAGCGGAATTAAACTTTTCTTTGTTTCGGTTCTGCCAGGACTATTACCCTTCATGTTTCTTTGCAAAATCATCACAAACCTAAATTTTGAAAAACTCTCTAAAATTGCCAACAAGCCAATGCAAAAGTTGTTTGGCATTGGCGGAGACTGTTTTTATGCCTTTTTCATGAGTCTTGTGTCAGGATATCCAATCGGTTCAAAAATTACAGCAGACCTGTTTATGCAAGGAAAAATCAGCAAAAAAGATAGTTTTCTGTGTGCAGTTCTTTCTTCAACATCTGGGCTTATTTTTATTATCGGAAGTGTTGGAACTGGAATGCTCAACAGCCCAAAACTTGGAATTATCATTTATGTTTCAAGTGTTATATCAGCGGTTGTTTCGGCAATAATTATAAATCTGTTTGCAAAAATCAAACAAAGAAACACGAATAAAAAACTGACAAAACAAGCAAATCTGCAAACCTCTTCTAACAGTTTAATCAAAAAAGCCGTACAGCCCACCTCTTCGTTCAAGAACCTCCACGCAAACAAATGTGCTTTTATTCATAACAATACAACAAGCGAAAACGAAATTGCAAATTTCAACCAACTAAATCAAAGCAAAAACAACTTTGCCTTTGCAAGCACAAAAACAAGCAAAACAAATAGCAACCAAAACGATGACAACGACAAACAAAACCATCGCACAGGAATACAAGTGACACATGAAAGCCCAAAGAAAAACTTTTTGCAAATCATGTCTTCTTCTGCAATTGACACTGCACAAAGTTTGCTTGTTGTTTGCTTTTATATTGCTTTCTTTTTTGTTCTTATCGACATTTTAAACCAAACCAAAATATTGCATTTTTTTGCAAAACTCATTTCTCCACTGTTTGGCTCAAATCCAGAAAAAACGGCACTTTCAAGCGGTGTTATGTCTGGCATAATAGAAATGACAAGAGGTGTAAAAATGCTCTCTAATGTGCACTGCTCTCTTTCATATTCGTTGATTTCTTCACTCATTTCTTTTGGTGGATTTTCTATCATTTTTCAATCTTTATCTTTTCTTTCAAAAACAAACATTAAAGTTTCAAAATTTATTTTTGCAAAATTTGTTCAAGCATTTCTTTCCTTTTTTGTTTGCCTCGTCCTACTTTCAATTTTCAAATTTTAAAGCTGACATGAAAAAAGCACAGATGAAACTGTGCTTTTGTTTTTATTGTTTATTTTTTGGTTTAACTGAAAAGTTTGTGTTGTTGAGTTCTTCACGGTTGCTTCGAACAATGTGAAGGTTTTGAAGCAAATAGTCTTCAACCGACTTTAAAAGTTTATCGATATTGTCTTTTGTAACGTTATAAAGTTGATTTGAACGCTTTTCTGCATTTTCCATCATTTCAGCAGATTCGGTTTCACTTTTTTTGATAAGTGCATTTTCACTTAAAAGTTGTTCAACTCTTTCCTCTGCCTCTTTCAATGTTTTGTCGGCTTGTTCTTTTGCTTGTGAAATGATTTTATCTCTTTGTGACAAAACATAACTTGCTTCTTGAAGTGCAGAAGGAAGCGATTGTTTGAGTTCTGCAATCAATTCTTCGCATTTATCAAGGTTCACAAAAGATTTTTTAGACCACAAAAAATTCTTGCCTTTGGCAAATTCAGATTCAAGTTCATCAATAAGTTGTGTAATATCTTCCATTATTTTTTATACTCCAAAATCACAATGCCTGCAATTCCATGTGTTTTATGCTTCTTTATTATATAACATTCTGGAAAAGATTGCAAACGATTTGAGCCCTCATATTCAAGGCACACAATCGACCCATCATGAAGCAGATTTTTTTTGTCTAAAAGTTCAAGTGCTCTGCCCGCAAAATCGCTTTTATATGGTGGATCCATAAATATCATATCAAATTTTACACCAAGCGACGCATATTTGTCAAGTGCTGATGCAAAGTCGGAAATTTCAACCGAAAAGTCTTCCTTTACATTTTTCAGGTTTTTTTCAATAACCACTTTCGCATCTTTGTTGTTGTCAACAAAATACACTTTTTTTGCCCCACGGCTGATTGCCTCAATTCCAAGTGCGCCCGAACCTGCAAAAAGGTCTAGCACAGTGCTATCAAAAATATATTCATCAACCATTGAAAAAAGACTTTCTTTCACCCTTGCAAGAGTTGGTCTTGTTTTTTCTGTGTCAAGACTCAAAAGTTTTCTTCCGCGATATTTTCCAGTTATAACCTGCATTTTATCTCCATTTATACACGCGCTTTACTCTTTCCGAGATGCCCGTATAGATTTCATATGCAATTGTATCACAAATTTCAGCAACCTGGCAAACAGAAATTGAACTTTCTTTCTGACATCCAAAAATCACGACCTTTTCACCCACTTTCGCGCCCGAAACATTTGAAATGTCACACATAAACACATCCATGCACACTCGCCCAATAATTGGCGCTTTTTGCCCACATATCAACACTTCACCCTTATTTGACATTTTTCTTGGAAGCCCGTCGGCATATCCAGCAGAGCAAATTGCAATTTTCATGTCTTTTTGTGCAACAAAAGTTCCCGAATATGAAATTTTCTCACCTTTCAAAACCTCTTTTGTTTCAAGAATGCGCGCAACAAACATGTGTTTGCTTGTTTCAGAATAATATTCATCAAAGCCCAAACGAACCATGTCAAACTGGTTTTCTTTGTCTTTCAGCGGAACCGAAGAAGCAAAGTGAAAAATTGGATTGAAACCATTTTTTGTAATCATCTCTTTAAAAGAAATAAACTTTTCGCGTTGCAACTTTACACTATCTGCATCACTTGCATCATAAACATGCGAATATGCCCCAACAAACCGAACATTTTTCATTTCTTTTAAAACACATAAAAAGCGTTCAAGTTCTGAATTTTGCTTTATTCCAAAACGATTCATGCCTGTGTCAAGAACAAGATGAACTTTTGCAATTTTATGCTTTGCTTCTGCAATTTTGTTTGCGCAAAGTAGCATTTCAATTGAGTCTATTGAGATTTCTGCCCCCTTTTCAATTGCAACTTTCATTTCATTTTCAAAAAGTGGCGACAAAATCAACACAGGTTTTTTTGCAATTTTTTCAATTTTCAAAAATTCACTCAATCTTGCAACTGCGAAATAATCTGCTTTAATATTCAAAAGTTGACAAATTTTCGACGCACCAAAACCATAGGCATTCGCCTTCACAACAACGCAAATTTTTGTCTTTTTGCAAAGATACGATTTTGCCTTGTCAAAAGAACGCAAAATCTCTTTCAAATTTATAACAAACTCACACATATTTCACTTCCTTATTTCATTTTATGAAAGCAAAATAAAAACTGCCACGCACAAAAAAAGCTCCAAAATATGGGACTTTTAACGTGTTATGTGTGAAATAGTACTATATATTCCAACCGCCATCAACTCTCAAAACTTGACCGGTTATATATGACGCATCATCACTTGCAAGAAATAAAACAGCTTTTGCAATATCTTCGGGTTTTCCAATTCTTCCAAGAGTTGTTTCTTCTGCAATTTGATTTTTTGTTTCAGCGTCATAGCATTTCATCATGTCGGTTTCAATTGCACCAGGAGCAACTGCATTCACCGTTATGTTCGAAAGTCCAAGTTCTTTTGCAAGCGCCTTTGTAAAGCCAATTATTCCCGCCTTTGTTGCGCTGTAAACAGTTTCGTTGCTTCCGCCAACAACTCCCCAAATTGATGAAACATTCACAATTCTTCCGCTTTGACGACCAATCATATGTTTTGCAACCTCTCTTGCGCAAACAATTTGAGAAACAAGATTTGTTGAAACAAGATTTTGAATTTGTTCATTTGTCATGTCTATAAGCAGTCCAGAAATCGAAATTCCAGCATTGTTTACCAAAACATCAACATTTCCAAAAACTTTTATCGCCTCTTCCACCATTGCTTGAACTTGCGCAGGGTCTGAAACATCTGCTTTTGAAAGCAAAACTCTTGCACCAAGACTTTCAATATCTTTTGAAACCTCTTTCGCCTTTTCCTCGCTTTTAAAATAGTTTAAAACAACATTATATCCATTTTTTGCAAATTCTTTTGCAATGCAAGCGCCAATCCCGCGTGACGCACCTGTAACAATTACAGTTTTCATAAAACTAATCCTCTAAACAAATAATACCACACGAACAGCAAAATATCAAGCCAAAACCTGCAATATTTTACACTTAGTAAGCCAATCAACAAACTTTAAACCTTTTAAATATCTCCAACAAACACACGCCATTTATAATTGATTCATAATAAGCAAAATAAAAACCCCAGCGTTTGCCGGGGTTTATACTTTGTTTTTTTTAGTTTGCTTTAACTGAAATTTTGCATTTCAAAGTGTTTATAATTTCAGCAGTGATTAGTGATAAGATAAAAAAGAACAAATAATTTGTTTGTTTTTTTGGTGGGGCTTCGGGGCGACTGCGTTAAGAAAATATGCCAGTGGCATGTTTTTAGCACAAAGCGGGAGCAATCTTTGATTGCGGTCTGGCTCCGACAGGAGTCGAACCCAGGGTTCGAGCAAAGTTTGACCATGAAAAAAGCACCGAATTATCGGTGCTTTTTGGTGGGTCATCGGGGGCTCGAACCCCGGACACCCTGATTAAGAGTCAGGTGCTCTGCCAGCTGAGCTAATGATCCATATTTTCGCTGCCTGTTTGGCACATTTGTTATCTTACCATTTTAGGACAGGCTTGTCAATATAGAAAAAGATTTTTTTCAAAAAATTTCTTTTTATAGTTTACACGAAAATGAGCAAAATATAAGCAAAAGGAGGGGTTGAAAATGAAAGAGAAAAATTGTAACGAAAAGTCTGATTTCAGAAATGAAAAGAGTCAGAAGAATCAAAAAAATCAGAAAAATGAAAAAAACAACAACTGTGACAAACAGTCTGACGAAAAGAGATATTAAGAAAACGCTAAACTATACGGACAAGGGTGGGTCAAACCACCCTTTTTCTGTTTGCATTTAATGCCATTTTAGTATATAATAAAATGAATTACATGCTTGTACAGGAAAACAAAGAAAAGGGCGAAATGATGTTGGCTGAAATGAAAGAAATTATTTTGATAATTGAAGAATTCTGCATTGACAATTGCATAGTAATCTTAGCTTGCACCAACGCACTTGCA
>USTJ01000014.1 GCA_900557585.1 uncultured Eubacteriales bacterium | reverse complement strand
GCCTTGAATGTGACGAGATGCATCTTCAATCTTTGTAAATTTACCGGTTGCTTCTGCAACATATTCAGCAGAAACACCCTTCCAATCAATGTTTTCTGGGTTCATTTCAGTAAAGAAACGGATTTTGTTTCCATTTACAATCAAATAGTTTCCATCAACCTTTACGTCTGCATTGAAATAGCCATGAACGCTGTCAAATTTAATCATGTATGCAGCATAATCAATGCTCAAAAATGGGTCGTTGATTCCAACAATTTGAATGTCGGTGTTGTTTGTGATTGATGCTCTCAAAAGAAGGCTTCCAATTCTTCCGAAACCGTTGATTCCAACTTTAACTTTTGCCATATTATTTTCTCCTTTTATAATTCTATCCATATTTTATAACATCAATCAAAATTTTGCAAACAAAATGATAGAA
This sequence comes from uncultured Eubacteriales bacterium, assembly GCA_900557585.1. Classification (GTDB taxonomy): domain Bacteria; phylum Bacillota; class Clostridia; order Christensenellales; family UBA1242; genus UMGS2069. The sequence continues at coordinate 9,405 of USTJ01000014.1, read as the reverse complement.
CTCATAAAAAAATCACGACATTTGCCGTGATTTTTATGAAAGATTATCTTTTGCGTTTTCCTCTTGGTTTTGATTCGTTCTCTTGCTCTTTTTGAGCCTTTTCAAATTCTTCATCTATTTTGCTTTTATATTGCTTATAGATTTCTTCTTTTTGTTTTGAATCAAGTTTTGAACCTTTATTCTTCTTATTTTCAGGCTCATTTTGACGTTTTGCAGAGGTTTCAAGAATTTCTGCATTTATTTGCTTATCTCTCTTGGTTTCAGGAGTCAAACGTTCCAATTGTTCTTCGTTTTGCTCGCGTTTGATTTTTTTCTTTTTAGCAAAGAAAGTTGTTCCAATGTCGCTTGCAACATTTCCCGTTGTTCCGACACTTGCTTTCACAACTCTTCCACCAAGTTGAGCGCCATATTTTGTAACACCAACTGCACCAATTCCAGCAGCGGCAACGCCACCACCAAGAATTTGAAGTCCAGTTTTGAACACGCCTTGTTCACCAAGTGCAAGTTTTCCAAGTGCTTTTGCAGAGGTTTTTACAACTCTGCCACCCATTTTGAGTGCAGTTTTTGTAATTCCAAGAGTAAACTTTCCAGCAGCAACTGTAAGTTTTCCTGCAAGTTTAACCGCAGTTTTTGAAAGTTTATATGCAAGTTTTCCAGTTTTAAGAAGTGTTTTTCCTGCAAGAGATAACATCACGCCACCAGCAGAAGTTGCTCCAATGCCGTTGATTCCTTGAACGCCTTTGTCAAACATGTTTTCAATAGCATCGCCCGAACCTGCATTATATTCTGGAAGTTCTTGGAATTTATCACTATCCTTTTGTCCAGAAAGTTTTTCAATTTTTTTGCTTTGAATTGTTTTCGAATAGTTATCGTTTGCAATTTCTCTGCTTTTAAGAGCCATTCTCTTTACGGCTTCCTTTCTGTCTTCAAAAGTAATTACACCTTTATTTTGACCAACTTCTTCAAGATATCTATCATATTCAGCCTCTGCTTCGGCACCAGCCTTAGTTCCCCTTAAAAGACTCCTATAATGGTCAAGGTCATTATCAGTTATTGTAGCGTATGTATCATAGTCAAACATCATATCTTCTACCATTTTATTTGTTTTTGACATATCACTAACTGAATTTTTTATATCCTCATCCAATTGGCTCTCTTCTTCAATAATGTCTTGGGCATTTTGAGTTGCAACTTCGGCTTTTTGGTCTGCTTGGTCTTTTCCTGTCACGTCTTTTTTATTCTTTTCGCGATCATTCTTTTCAGCACCATTGTCAACTCCAGTAACAACTGCTTTGTCTTTTTCTTCACCAGTTCCCATGTCTTTATTTTTAACATCAAGGTCGGTGGTTTTTTGTGAAACGTCGCCTTTTGAAGCATCTGGGGCTTCTTTATTTTTCTGTGCCTCGGCCTGGGCTTGTGCACGACGTTTGCTGTCTTCATCTTCTTCCTCTCCGGTTGCGCTGAGTGCATTAGAAAATCTTTCTGCAATATTCTTTGCATTTTCCACGCCCTTCTTTCCACTATTTAGAACCTTTGAGATTGGGTCAAGAGTCTGATCAATAATCTCCTTTCCAGGAATAGCAAAGTCTTGTGCGACCTCTCCAACCTTTTTAACCCCATCAATAAACACTTTTCCAGAAACCACGCTTCCAACTTTCTTTGGAAGGTTTTGAAGGTCGTTGATAACAGTTTTACCATCATCAATAATAGTGTTAGTTTTTATGTCTTTATTTTCATCTTTTGAAAGATTCAACAAAAATCCACCAACTGCCTTGATAAATGGTTCTAGCGAAGCAAATGCAACAAGAACCAGCAAGAAATGCATTAAAACATTCAGAAACTCTGCCGACATTGATGCTCCAAGTTCACCAACATTGATTGCATAGGCAATGTCTTCTTTTGTGAACAAGTCAATGTTCCATGCAACAGGAACAAGCATAAGCACAACGTTAATTCCAACAATAACCGAATATATGGACAGCAGTTTTCTCGAAAATTTCTGAACCCACTCTTGGAAGCGCGAGCCGTTGTCTATTGGAAGCGTTGCCAGAACCGCAGGATATGTGATTGCAAGTGTGACAACATCAAGCGTTCTGAACACAATTCCCATTAAAATTTTGATTAAAATTGAAATCAAAAGCCCCGAAGCAAACACGAAAATGAACAAGTTAAAGTCGGAAAGTTTATAAACGTTCGCCTTGTCAAAATCGGTGCTCGTGAAGTTATAGTCAATTTTCATTCGCCCATTTTCAAGGTCAACAATTGAGTTTGTTGTTTTGGTGAACAAATGGAAAAAGTCTATTGAGAAATATACATATGGAATAAATTGAGAAATATCAACACCCGTGAGAGCGGTGATTGTTCCCTTTACAATTCTAAGACCCAAAGATTCTGTTGAGCCTGCTGGCAATTCGTAACTGATTTTTGGGAACAAGTCAACAAGCATTGGAATGTTCATGTCGTCACGATAGAACTGAACAATGCCATCTTCTTCTTTGATTGCTGTTGGGTTCTTTCCGTCTTCAAACATTCCTTTTGCAATGACAACGTTTTTTGTTCCCTCATAATAGTCGGTTGCAAACTCGTCAAGACCATTCATCAATGGATAATAGTATCTATAAGTTTTAATTTTAGGATTTGCTTTTGTTCCGGTGTTCACCTCTATTTCCCTTTCAAGAGCCATGACAAACACAACTCCATCAGACTCTCTTTGAACACCTTTCTTTTTGTCATATTCATAGCCAAAGGTTGAAACTTCGGTGTCGCCGTCATATTTAACAGCAACAGCATATGAGTCGCCGTTCTTGCCAATTGGCATATATGAGTCGTCATCAAGTCGAAGTGATGCAGGAACGCTGTAATAAGAGTCATAAACATCTTTAAGCGACTTGAAATATACCGGAACATTTTGTTTCATGGCATATTCAACAACGTCTGCCATGATGAAATATTGTTCGCTTCTTGAATAAAGGTTAATGTCATAAACTGAGTGATATGGGCTGATCTTGTCTTCTTTGAGATATCTACGGTCAAGTTCGTCAACATCGTCCATGTTCAAAAATCCGTTTGAAGCAAACATCAAGAATGTTTTATATCCTCTTGTCCAAACATCTTGATTTTGGAAGTTCTTTAAAGCCTCTTCCATTTCAGCAACCGTTCCGTCGGAATAATAGCCCGAAAGGTTGTCTGAACTTGTAACCCCACTGAAATTGAATGTGGTTGGGATTTTAAGGTTTTGGTTCGCATAGCGCCGATAGGCGTTTGCATCATAAGTTGAAGCAATGAAAATTTGTGTTCCCATGGACAGGTTTGCATTTCCACCGCTTGTGACCATGTAAAGCGATTTTAAAATTGCGTTTGACATTATGATAGAGCCAATTGCAACAAGAGGAACAAGAGCCATCAAAAACAGCGAACGAAGCGCGTTTACAATGATATTTTTTGTGCCCCGAGCCTCTCTTCCTGTTGCATAGTCAAATTCAGATTTCAAAATTGCAAAAATTGAAAATAAAATCAAAAGCACAATGCTGAAAATGAGCAAGTTTCTGATGATTTTGACAACATTTTCGTTGAAAATGAATTGGAAAATGATGTCCCCTTGTGTAACTTCTTCAATACTTGTAAAGTCGGTGTTCATTCCAATAAGTTGGCGAACAAACACAAATATAAAGTCTATAATTGTAAGCATCCAATGCCCAATTGCATAGAAAACTCGGACAAGAGTTTCATAGCCATAGACAACCACATCGCCAATGCTTGTTCGAATGATAACCCAAAGTGTTCCCCAGAAATTGTTTGTTCCGTTCACAACATCTTTTCCATCAACTGAAAGCCATGCGCCTTGATTTTGACAAGGAGTAGAAAGCCCCATCAGTTTAGATATGGCACTTGTAAATTTTAAGGCTAATGCTTGAAAATTCATATTCTACTCCTTTCAAATTTTTCTATGGATTTTTTTTAGGTTTTTTCTTTGGTTTGGTTTTTGTTTTTCCACCTTTTCCCCCACCGGTTCCATTGCCGGTTCCTTTTCCAGAGCCTTTATTGTTTGTTTTTGTATAGTTTTGTGGCTTTGGCTTTGGTTTGTTTTTATTTTTCTGATTTTCGTCAGCAATTGCTTCACGAAGTTCTCTTCCAAGAGCTCTTGAAAGTTCCGGCGAAACGCCTTTTGCTCTTGCAACATATTCAACTGCTTTGCCAGCAACAAAGCCTGATGTCTTTTTAACATAGCCCGCAGCGGTTTTTGCAAGTTCAACACCAGGAATTGAGTTCACTGCAAACTCTTGCATTGTTTTAAGGTCTTCTGCCGCATTTTTCCCAGACCAAGTGTTTCTGACTTCGTTTGTCATTTTTTTAATTTTATTCTGAACGTCATCACCATTGTTAAAGCCGTTTGATACATTAAGTATTCCTGCAAACAATTCTGGTGCACGTTTTGTCATATAGGCAAGTCCACAAATAAACAAGAATCGTCCAATTTCATTGAGGAATGGAAGTGACAAATGTCTGAACAGTGGAAGAAATTCAAATGCTTTTGTTGATGTGAACAACTGCATTGAGTTTATGATTGGAACCAAAATGAAGAACATGTTGAATCCAACAGCAAATGCAAACACCGATAAAACATCGGAAATTGTTTGTGATTTCCAGTTGTCAAATATGACAGTTGTTTCGCTGTTTCCCTTCTTTTTATCTTGCTGATCTTCTTTAAACTGAATTGTTGTTACAGCCAAAGGTCCAAGCAAGAAGTCAAGTGTAACATCAAACACACGGCCAATAACTGCGAAAAGTGCTTTGATAAGCGCAAAGAACATGCAGAATGTTCCAATGCAAAGAAGAACAAGGTTCATCTTTTGAATGTCATATACACTTTCCATGTTATAGTTATATCCACGACCGAAGTTATAACTCATTGCAACAATTCCATCTTGTGAAACTGCCGAAACTGTGGAGTCAACACCAAAACAGAAGTTATAGTCGGTGTGGGCTGCAAAGCGCGGTATTGATGAAGCCAAATGTTCAACAATACTCTTTCCTGTGAACAACTTTGTGATTCCGTTTGTGATAAGTGAAAGCCCTGTATAGTGAACTTTGATTTGATCAACAGACAAATAATATTCTGAAAGACCAATGTCAGAGGCATTACGAATTACAATGTTATCATGATAATATTCAATGTTTCCGTCAACCTTTCTGATTGCTGTTGGGGTTCCATCGGCGTCTACAATACCTTTTGCGACAATTGGGAAATATACTGTTTCTTTGTTGTCGTCATCAGACATGTAATATTCGGTGTATGGATTTCGATATCCATATTTTTGAGCCCATGTTTTTCCTTCGGTATCGGTCTTTTGACCATCATAATCCGGAGAAGTTGTGTTGCACATCATGAATGGAACAAAATTTCTTGCTTCATTATCAAAGATACAAATAACGAAAATGTCACCATTTTTCTCGTCTTCACCAAGAAGGTTAAAGTCAACTGAATATTCAGCGTCTATAAGTTCTTCATATGGGCGATTTTCAAGCCCTGCAAGACGCAAGACGATTGCTTGTGATTGATTGTTCACACGAAGCGCCTTGATTTTGTCACGACGTGCAATTGTCCAGTTGCAATCAAGTGCCCCACTCTCTGTGTTTTCGCTGGTTCCAGTTGTAACCCAGTCTGAACAGCCAAGAGCAAGACATGCCAAATATCTTTTTTGATTCTGTTCGGTTGTTTCACCGCTTTGATCTTCATAGTCAATCAAAGACTTAAAACATCTGATTCGAATCTCTTTAAGGGTTAATGTTGAATAGTCAACATAGTTTTTCTTTTCTTTATTTGTGTCGGTCAAAAGCAAATAACTCATCACCGTGTTCAAATAATCAACATTTTGTTCAGCAGTTGCATTTTGAACCACCGCTGATGCCTTTTCAAATGCGGTTTTAGAACCACCAATTTTGTCTGTGTTAAAGAATGCACGAACAATGTCTTCTGGAAGATATTCTCCCTCTATAATTCTTTTCAAAATGATTTCTGCAAGGTCGAGTGTATAACCTTCCGGAGTTCCAATTACAATTTCATCAATTGCTGATGAAGAAAGGTTTGCAAGGTTGCTCATTTGATAAAGTTGAGCAGAAATTTCGCCAAGTTGAACGGCAAAATCATGAACATCTGCAAAACTGTTTGAAAGTTTATAGTAAACACCTTTGCGAGATATGAAATATCTGTTGTTTACATATTCTGGTGAATGTTCATAGTAACGTCCAGCAGTGCCATAGGTTCCGGCAGTGTCTTGCCACCAACCAGAAATATAGTTATCTGAACTTTGAATGTTGTTTTTGAAATATTGTTTTCTGTCTGCTTCTGTTGCAACTTTAAGTTGAACAATGCCTTCATATCCCTCATCAACAAACACAGGAGTGTATCCGAGATTTTTGCAAAGGTCATAGCCAAGAACATATTCGATGAACTTTGCTTTTGTAAAGTTTTGTCCAACGCTATAATGTTTAGAGTTTACAACAATGTTAAGCGAAGCAACTGCATCATCAGACATTTCACTTTCGCAACCAAACACAATTTCATAGCGGTTTAATCTGTCAAGTGAGGTTTGTGATTTGATATAGTTTCCAACGCTTTCAATATATGAATTTACTCTTTCAAGTTTCTTTTGATAATTCTTGTCATTTTTCTTTGATTCGTTATTGCTGTCAACCTCATATTGTGCTTTCATTGCAGAATATGCAGATTTGAGTGACTCCCAAGAGTAATATGATGCAAAGTCTTTTCTGCTTGTTGCAAGCATTGTTGGATGAGAAACAATATATGATCTTGGAATGTCGGTTGACAATCCATGACTTACAAGCCAATCATAAACGTCTTTATTATAGAGTTTCTTTGCTTGGTTGAAATAACTGTTTGCTTCATTTTCAAGAGCATCATGCTTTCCAACGTTTGACTTTGAGTTGTCTTGTTCGTAATAATCGGTCTTTTTGTCTGAATAAACACAAACCGCATTAAAGAAACTGTCTGCTTTTGAATATAAATTTGTTGTGTTATATGAAACTTTGCCATTTGCCAAAGCGTCTTCAATATATTGTCTGAATGAACCTTGGGTGTTTCTGTTTGAACCATAAAGAACAGCATTTGCATAAAGGTCTGACAAACTTAGTGAGTTGTCAAGGTTGTCATAATAGTCTTTTGAGCCAACAGACGATGTGTCATAATATCCTGCTCCAAACACACTTTCAACAAAATTGTTTTTCTCATATGAGAAAACAGATGAAGGTACTGGGAAAAATTCATCAACTTTCTCCCAGAAAACATCACTATCAAAACCTTTTGATCCACGCAATTTTCTTTCAATGTTTTGAAGTTCTGTATAAAGCCCACCATAATAGACTTTTTTCATGTTAAGTTTTGCTGTATCAACATATTTTCCACGCATAGTTTCAGACATGAAACTTTTCAAAATGTTATCAAGACGATATGCAAAATATTGTTCAGCGTCATCATCACCACTTTGATAGTAGATATATGATTTGAGTGCGTACATATATTCTGGATATGCTTTGTCACCCTCATAAACATATTGTTCTTCAAGGCGTTTTAAAGCAGTGTTATAAACACTTACAAGCAAACTTTGATAATATTCATCAAGAGAGTTATATGCTTTATAAAAACCAGTTGAATCATTCACAATATGCTCTCTCAAATATACCGAGCCAAGAAGTGAACAAGCAGTGTTATAAAGCCATTCCGAAGCACTTGACGACATTAAAACAGAAGCCAAATATGCTTTGTAGGTGTAAAGTTGAACAGATTGTTCATTTCCGCTTAAAAGTTCAAAGTTTTCATAATATGCAAGTTCATCGAGAACTGGTGCCATATATGCATTGAAAAATTCAACAAAATAGTCAAGTTGTGCACTGGTTTGGAAATAGCGGTCTTCACCAAGCATGCTCAAAATGAGTGCTTTAATGGTGTCGGCATCAAATTTTGTGCTATATTCAAGACTTCCAAAAGACAATACTTTTTCAGAAGCGCTCACATTTCCGAGCAAGAACTCTGACAAAATCAAGCCAATTGGATGAATAAGTCCTGTTTGAATGTTCGAGCCGTTTGGATCATAGTGTCCACCAACATATTCGCTGAGTTGTTCAAGCCAGTTGCCATTTGCAATAAGGTTGTTGATGTTAATGTCTTTATACATCACTTGAAGGTCACGAATAAGTTTGTTTGGCCAAGCAGACTGTTTGATTACTGGTTCAATTTGGTCGTCATAGGTCACGGTTGTGAAAAGTCCGGTTTCATTTCGAACTTCAAGTGTGCCATTTAAAAGTGTAACTTTAAGGTCTTTGAACGAATCTTCATTGGTTGTATATTTTCCAATTTCAATTCCATTCACCTTAATTGAAACAACATCGTTATCATTTACTTTCACGCTTGTAATTGTTCCGCTGTTGTCTTTTCTTTTAACTGTATAGTTTCCAGTTACTCCTGTAACAGTGTCAAGACCAAAAGTAGAATCACGAAGTGTATAATATGGGTCTTTATATGAGTCAAGAATAAATGCACCAGTTGCATCTTTCAAACCTTTGTTAAGTTCAACTTCATAGTTTGTTCCGTTGATTGTCACAACATAAAGTTCGTTTGTTACAACATATTGGTTGATAGATGGTTGCCACATTCTTTTTGTAACTTTCTTTACAGGAAGTTCATAGCCTTCTCTTGCAATGTCCAAAACAGTTGCGTCAATAGAGTTGTTATTTGCATATCTTGCTTGTTCATATAAAATGAGAAGGTCGGTTGTTGTCATGCTTTCAAGAAGTTTTGTTTTTGATGCGTTGTTTTTCACAGCAGTTGCAAATTCATCTGAAAAACGAACAAGAACTTTGTCTGTCTCCCACTCTACAATGTTGATTGAATCTTCAAGACGTTTCAAAATGTTGAATGTGTTGTTTGAATATTCATCAAATGCCAAAAGTGCACTGATTGTTTTAAGCGCATCTGAAATTGGCGAAGAAATGCTTTCGCTTGTTGGAGTGTAAACAACTTTATAACTGTCACTTCCGCTCAAATTTGATGCATCTTTATAGGTGACTGAAAGCGAGCAAGTTTCTTTGTTGAACACTGTATCGCTGACATATTTCCAGTCAATATCAACATCTTTAATGTTCTTGATATAATATTTGATATTATTTTTTACGGCATAATCCAAGAAGTCTGCCATAACGTAATATTGTTCACGAGTAACCGCAAATTTTTCAAAGCCTGAATATGTAGAGGAGTTTGTAATGCGGTTGTTTTTATAAACAATTGTGTCACTGAAAGAGCCAAAATTGCGGTCGGCAAAGCCATCATAAATGCTTCTTCCCCTGTCTTGGAAACTCTTATAGATTTTTGCAAGTTCTTCGGCAGAATAG
>USTJ01000013.1 GCA_900557585.1 uncultured Eubacteriales bacterium | reverse complement strand
ACTTTACAAAGGCTGGAACCATTGAAGAAAGCATTGGCCATGTTGCTTGCTCGCTTGCAAGAAGCCTTGATGCAAAAGCAATTATTGTTGCAACAAACACTGGCTTGACTGCGAAAAGCACAAGCAGATTTCGCCCAGCATGTCCGATTATTGCTTGCACACCAAGTCAAAGAGCCTTTCATCAAATGTCAATTTATTGGGGAGTTTATCCAATGCTTGACAAAGAGTGCAAGAACTCAAAGGACTTGCTTGAAGAAACAAGACAAACTGCACTTTCGTCAAAACTTGTGAAAAAGGGCGACCTTGTTGTTCAAACAACTTCAATTGAAACTCCAAAGCCATCTGACATGGTTACAGTTTCAAGAATTTAAAGAAAATATTTAATGCCAAATATTATTTGACAAATCGCACAAAATATTTTTATAATAAAGTCATGAAAAAATCTAAATTATTCGTAAATATCTTTTCGCTGGCAATTATTATGGTTGCCAGTCTTTTCATGCTTGCAGGTTGCGGAACCGAGGGTGCTGGAACTGCTCAAGCGATTTTGTTTGTGAAAGATGTTTACTATGTTGACTATAATGTTGAAACCTTTCTTGAATATAAGGTTTATCCAGCAACAAGCACTGACTATGTTGCAACATTCTCGCTTGGAAGTGACTATATCACCGAAGCGCAATATTTCAATTTCAAAAACGGAAAGGTTCGTGTTTCAGACAAAAGATTCACAAGCATTGTTGTAAATGTGAAAGTGAACGATTTGCAAGATTCTTGCGAGGTTCGTCTTCGCGAATATCCATCTGAAATTGCTTTTGAAAAAGCATCTGAAATTTTGTTTGAAGGCGGGGTGAAAACACTTGAAGTTGACGGCATTTTTTCAGAAGGAAGAAGAAAGTGTTATCAAGACGAGTTCAACTATAAAATCACAAGTTCAAACCCAAGTGTTATCGAGGTTTTGGACAGTGCAAACTTGCTTATTGCATCAACTGGAAAAAGTGGTTCAAGCGACATTACTGTTGAAATTTTGAACAGTGTTGGTGAAAGCCAAGACCTTGTTGCAACAACCAAAATTGTTTGTGAAAACAACATTGCAGACAGTTTTGCAGTTTTCGGAAACACCGTTGTGAAAGACAAGGCAGAACTTGAACTTTCTGCAAATGCAGGAGATAGTTTTGTTGTTGCCGTAAGATATTTTGATTTGCAACAATTTTTGATTGATACATCAGATTTCAACATTCTTCTTTCAAACCAAAATGTGCTTGAAATTTCCGAGGAAAATGGCAAAAAAGTTCTGACTGTGAAGAAGGAAGGAACTGTTCAAATCATTCTTCAATCAACCGGTGTAAACACCAGTGGAGTGCCATCTAAAATAACTTTCAAAGTGACAGTGCAGTTTTCAGCATAGGTTTCAAGCGAAAATATGCTAAAAATTGCCAAAAAACGCAAAAAATGATAAAAAGAGCCTGTTTTAATGTGAAAAAATGGCTCTTTTTTTAACCAAATTTCAAAATCGGTATTGACATTGAGCCCAAGGTAATATATAATTTAGGTATATTGAGTGCACAAGATGTGCATGGGGAGGATAATATGTCTAAAAAAGGTTTCTTAGCATCTCTTATCATTGCAATTGTTGCTACCTTGTCTTTGAGCATTTACACCATTGTAAGTGTTGTAAATCCAGGATCAAGCAAGCCATCAGACACAACTGTTTCTCTTGCTTTCCGTTCAGGCGAAACTGTTGAGCAATTGAAGGGATACACCGAAAATAAAGATTTGACTTTCGTTCTTGAAGAAGGTCAAGAAAATCCACTTGAATATAATGAAGAAGTTGGCGCATATGTTGCAAAAGACGTGAACGGACAAGTTTCTGCTGTTGTAACAAATAAAAATGCAAAAACAACCTATAACATTGCTGTTTATCATCACAATGCAAAAGGCCTTAATGCCGATGAACCTTTCATCATTGCTACAAAAGCACACATGAAAGAATTTGCAGACGTTGTGAATGAAACAGGCGCAAACAAAGTTAACCTTAAATATGTTTCACTTGTTGCCGATGTTGACCTTGCTGGCGAATCTTGGAAGCCACTTGGAAACATTGCTAACACTGTTACAGAAATGACTTTTGAGGGTAACGATCATGTAATCAAAAACATGACTCAAAAAATCACATCTGCAAACTATAAAGAGTTCATGGGAATTCAACTTCAATCTTCACAAAAGGTTGCTGCAATCGACCTTGGTTTCTTTGGAAGAATGAAAACAAATTGCCGAATTCAAAATGTTAAATTTGAAGGTGCTGAAATTTCTGTTTCTGCCGAAGTTTATGAAATCATTTCAAAGGCTGTTGAAGAAGGAGCAGAATATAATCGTTTCAGCGGTCTTTCAATTGGAACTGTTGTTGGATATGCAACAAGAACTGCAATTGACAATGTTTCAGTAAAAACAAAAATTAATGGTTTCTCATATGGAAACGGCACTGCAAATGGTGTTGGTGGCGTTGCTGGTCTTATGCAACTTTCACAAATCACAAACGCAAAAGTTGACATGGCTTTCACTGAAAGCGTTACACATTTGATTTCAGAAAACGAAACAGTTTATGGTTCAAATGTTGGTGGTGTTGTTGGATATGCAAACGTATTTAACAGAAACAATTTCGAGGCTGTTGAATATCTTGCAAAGAAAAACCTTATTGAAAACTGCGAAGTTAAAATGAACGTTTCAACAATTTATAACAACGTTTCATATGTTGCTGGTCTTGTTGCAATTGCAAAGAACACAGCAATCAAAAATTCTAATGTTACTTCTTTGAAAGTTGTTGACCCAACTGCTTTTGTTGATATCAACTTTAACCTTTCATATGTAACAAACGTTGCTGGTGCTGTTGGACAACTCTTTAACGCAGAACTTGAAAACTGCACATCAAACAGACAAGCATATGCTTCTGAAATTTTGAACGTTACAGTAAACGGACTTGACGCAAACATGCCTGGTGGTCAAATTTCTGGTTTGATTGCTCTTGCAGGAAATGCTACAAGAAAATATAGCGACACAACAATCAACATTAAAGATTGCGCAGTTGCAGGAAGCATGACAGGCTTTATCGGTTCTGGTTTTGCTGGAACTTTGAATCAAGAAGTTGAAGTTTCATATTCAGACGAATTTGCAGGAAACGCAGTGAACGTTACTGTTGATGCATATTCAGCAAGTGCATTTGCATATGAACTTTTCGGAAATGTTTCAGGAAACGCTGGAAAGAGTGTTAAAGTTGTTGCAAACCGTATCGGAAGAGGCATCTTCTTTAACCCTGAAACTGTAAAATATAATGTTCTTTATGATAACACATTCTGCGCTGGATTTGGATATGTTGGATCAGTAGATTCAACTGCAACTCCAAAAATTGAAAATCTTGTGTTTGAACTTTCAGCACAAAAGATTTTGAGTTTTGCTGGTGTTGCACACAATGCATATGGCGCACAAATTTCAAACTGCGATGTTACTGCAAAAGTTGTTTCAAACAACTATTATAGAACAGGTGCAGAAGAAAGAAACTTCTCAACAACCTATATGGTTGCTGGCGTTGTAAACAATGCATTTGACGGAACAAAAATTGACACTGTTGCTGTTAACCTTTCACTTAACAAAGATGTTGACAAAGCAAAAGCATATGGCGCAAACTATGTTGCTGGTGTTGTTGCAAGAATTCACGAAAACAATGTTCAAATCAGCAACTGCACAGTAAATGCAAACGCATATGTAAACGATGCATATCAAACTGCTGCTTTCAAAAAAGATGAAACAACAACTGTAAGTTATGGAAAAGTTTTCCTTGCTGGTGGTCTTGTTGGTTCAATCCAAAAACGTGGAACAGAAGAAATTGACGCATTTGATTTGGTTGACACTTCAAATGTTAAATTCACAAACAACACAATCAACTTTAACATTGTTGCAGACTTCAAAGTTGAAGACAGAAAAGCAATGGGAACACAAGGATACAGAGTTCGTGCAATTGGTGCTGTTGTTGGTAACATCAACTCTAACATTGCAACCGATGCTGTTTTGGATCTTTCAACCTGCACAGTAAGCGAATATAAAGTTAAAGCAGACAAAGTAACATTCTCATATGGTTATGGAAGCGCTGGAGCATTCAAAACTCTCAGCACTCTTGGACTTGAAGTTTTGACAAACGAAATCGGAAACAATATCATCTATTCATATGGAATGAGTTATAACCACAACATGGGAGTTCCTTCATATGTGAAGAACCCAGACTTGGCAAACGCTTCATATGAAGCACTTGATGCATAGTAAACAATAAAAAAGGCGGAGAAATCTCCGTCTTTTTTCATGCAAATTTTTTGAAAGGCTTTTTTGATGTTTTTTTCAAATTTAATAATATGTGAACAATACATAAAAAAAGTTTCATTCCGTTTGACAATATTTTTTTTATGCAATAAAATAGAATAGTAAAATTATAGAAGAAACAAACTAGAAAAAGGAGAAATATGAACAGTAAACTTAAAAAAGCAATCATTGCTGTTGTTGTGTTCCTTATTGTCGCAATCGGTGGACTTGTGGCTTTTTCTCTTGTTTCTAGAATTTCAACAACAACTGTTTATGATCTTCGTTTGGTTGAATATGAAACCGATGCCGAAATTTTCGAAAAAGAAGTGTTCTTGACTGCCGAAAAAAACAACAAGTTCGATTTGGGACTCAGTGTTTCGGCTTCTGCAATGATGACCTTTGCAGTTTCAAGTTCAGACAACACAATTGCTTCTGTTTCGGTTGATGGCGACCACTATGTTGTTTCATATTATAAAGTTGGCAAGGTTACAATTTCTGCCTATGCACCAGACAATATTTCGGTTCATGACAGTTTTGTTTTAACCGTTCGTGAAAACTATCCAATCAACTTTGAAATTACAGACGAAAAAAGAATTTCAGCAGATGAAGTTCCAATTTATGCTGATAACAAGAACTATACTTTCGATTTCTTGGCAACATCAGTAAACCTTAATCTTCCAGTAAATAATGACACATTTTCTATTCTTGATGACTATAACAAAGAGGTTTTCGAATCTATTTCTGTTGACTCTGCTTCTTCACAACTTGTGATCAAGGCAAAACAAAATGTTGAATCTACAACCGAATATATCACTGTTGTTTGCAAAACAACTGACACCGAAAGTGGACAAATGACAATTGGAAACTTTTTGGTGAAAATCAATGTTCATGGAAACTATATTGAAAACATGCAACTTGTTCTTTCAACAAGACCAAACTTTGATTCTTCAATTTATGTTTATGGTAACGGAAAGTTGAAAAACGGAGAGGTTAGAGTTGATCCAAGCGACCTTGTGTTCTGTGCAAACGTAAATATTGTCTATGCAAAAGTTAGAGTTGTTTATACAAACGGCGAGTTCTTTGATGTTACAAACGAAGTGAACGCAAGTGGAAATGACAAAGACACTGCAAAACTTCCTCCTAGTTGGAGTTACTATCAAATTAAAATCAACAGTCCAGCAACAATTGATTTTTCATATTCTGTTTACGGACAAGAAACAATGAAGCATTCGTTCACTTTCTTTTACTATAATATGTCAAGCGTAACCTATACAAATTTCATTGAAGACAAACTTTATAAAAAGGTTACAAAAGAAGATGGCTTAGTTGTGTTTGAATATATCCATTGGGACGAACGTTATAAACGCGACGATGCCATCACTAAAAATGGCGAAATTATAGGTTTCAAAAACGGGAACCCAAGATGTGGAGAATAGCATGTTCGACGACGGATTTTTGGAACTTGAATTTGGAAAACTTTATACTCTTGACCTTCATGGCAAAACACTTGACGAGGCAAGGGCAGAACTGATTTACACTTTAAACTCCCTTGATACTTGCTATAAGGGAGTTTTAGTTATTCATGGATATCACAGCGGAACAGTGCTCAAAAACTTTGTTCGTGACAAGTTCGAGCATAAAAATATCTATAAAAAAGTAAAAGTCGATGCAAGCAGAACAGTCATTTTGATTGATTGGAGTGCAAATGAAAAATAACAATTGTCTTTGCTTGACAGCCCCGTGGCTGAAACGCAACAAAAAGACAAACCATATTTGATTGTCATCAGAACTTTCATTATTCTGATGCTTTTTGTGGTTATGTTTTGCTCTTTTTTGCTTTCTTTCTCGGGGCAAGCAACAATTGGCTCGGGCGAAAAGAAATATCTTGGAATTTTCAGTGCAAAAAACTTTTATAACACTTCAAATTGTTCACTTATTGTTGCAAAAGAAGTTAAAAGCGTTTCAGACATTTCTCTTGGAGAAGAGGTTCTCTATTCAAGTGCAAGCGAAACTGGAACCGCCCTTTTCTGTTCAACCGACGGAATCATTGTTGAACTTGAACGTGAAAATGGCGAGACATTTTTGATAAATAAAAACTATGTTGTTGGTGTTGTAACAAAAAAAGAACCGGGAGTTGGCTTCTTTCTTGCATTTTTGCAAACCAGCGTTGGTGGAATTGTTGCAATGGTTTTGCTTCTTGCATATGCAGCATATTTGTCTTTCTCGCGCATAAACTATGAAAACACAAAACAAGGCAAAGAACTTTTTACACTTTATCAAAAAGAAAAACAGGAAAACGCAAAAAGAAAAGCAATTTTCAAACTTATGCAAAGTGTTCAAGGTGTTGATGAGAAAATTGCAGAAATGCTTTCGGGCTCGATTGATGAAAACAAAAAAACATTTTATGAGTTTGAAAGTGATAAATTTGACAATTTGACCAACAAATATGAATATGTTCTTTATCGTCTTCACGAGGTTTTGGTTGTGAAAGAAAAACTTTCAAAACAAGAAAGAAAGTGTGTTTCGTCGCTTTTGCAATTGTTACCAGTTGTTGACCATGTGAACCAAAACATTGAATATATGATGGTTGACCTTTTGCTTAAAGGTTCGCTTGTTGGTTTTAAAGAAAAGGCGTTTGAAAGTGGAATCAGCGTTCTTCTTTCAAAAGAACTTGACGATCAAGATTTGCTGAACATTGGTTCAATTTTATATATCACTGCGTTGAAAAATTCTTGGGCGGATAAAAATGTTATCACTGATATTTTGCTTGAATATAGCAAAAAATCCGAAGAAATGGGAAAGGGAACCCAAAGTCTTGCGAAAAATATATCACTCAGTATTGCAAAATGCATAAAATAATCAACTTTTTTTGCAAAAGGTCTAGTATTATTTTGAAAATATGATATAATATATATAGTTTTTGAAGGAGACAATAAAAATGGATATGTCAAAAAAATCTTTAATTTTGGGTTTGGTTGCAACTTTGGTTTGCATTGCAGTAAGCATTGTTTGCCTTGTTGTCATGAAATGTGATTGGGTTTCAATTGTCCTTTCAGCAGTTGTAATTGGTCTTGCAGTTTACATTTGTGTTTTCTGCTGGATGGTTGCAAAGAAAAGCAAAGAACAAAAGAACAACTAACAAATCCATTTTTGCCAAAACTTTGGCGTTGCAACTCGCGTTTCGTGAGTTGCTTTTTTTATGCAATTTTATGAATATATTTTTCGGGTTTGAAAACAATTGACAGAGAGCGGGAGATAAGTTTATAATCTTTTTAGAGGAGAAAAATGGCAGAAGAAGAGAAAGAGCAAGTCGAAGGAATTAAAGAAAAGCCTATTGCTGAATTGAAACAAAGCCAAATTTACAGGCTTGATGAACTTGACTCATATAAAAAACTTCGTCGCAAACGCAAACAAAAAGCAATCATGCGAATGATTGTTTGTGCGCTTGTGATTTTCCTTATGCCGTTTTTCATTTTGTCGCTTGTTGTCATTACAAACCCTCGCGAAGGGCACAACTTTTTTGGCTATACAGTTTATGTCGTGACATCTGAAAGCATGAAGGGCGTGTTTGATAAAAATGACTGCATTGTCATTAAAAAGGTGTCTTCTGCAAAAGAACTTAAAGTTGGCGACGACATTTCGTTTATTCGTGCGTCGGATGGGCAAATTGTAACTCACAGAATCATTGCAACCGACACAAATGAAACTGTCTATGTTACAAAAGGTGTCCACAACACTGCTGCCGACCCAAACGCTGTGCTTTATTCTGATGTGATTGGAAAGCGTGTCGCAGTTATGAGTGCACTTGGACACGTTATAATGTTTTTCCGAACACCGGCAGGAATTGTGGTTTTCCTTGCAATTTTGGTTGGATTGATTTTTGTTTTCACTGTGCTATATCGCAGGTCGAACGATATTCGCGCTGTTGGCGTTTCTTGATGAATAAAATCTTCTTCTTTGGTAACAATTGCCTTTGAAGGAGATTTTTTTTATGAATAGAAATAACACTGCAATCACCATTACAACCATTCTTTGCGCACTGTTTTTTATTGTTGTTGGTTCTTGCTTTTCTGCGTTTTTATATGCTGGGGAAATCGTGAAAGTTGAAAATCCAAAAATTGTTGCAAGTCAGAGTATTTCGGTTTTTGATGAAAGCGGAAACAAAAGCATTGAAACGCTTGAACTTTCAAAAATGAAACTGGGGCTTAAACCTGCAACAGGAGAGGAAGATGCAACCTCGAAAATTCCTGCAACTGTTCATGACCACAAAGGGTCTGAGGGTGTCTTTGCAAAGTTTAAACTTCTTGCACCGGCGGGAGCAAAAATTTATGTTTCAAATATCAGATTTTCGGGCAAGGCAGATGAAAAAGTTGTTGAAAAGGAAAGGGAAAACATTAAAGTTGCAATTTCCGAAATTTCAGGAAGCACAACATCGATTGCAAAAGGCAAGGTTTTGCTTGGCGAAGTTCAGGCAAGTGAAGAAAAAACCAAATATACATTTCTCATTTGGCTTTCTTCGGCAATTTCAGAAAAGTTTAATTCGGAAACAATTTCATTTGATTTGATTTTTGAACCTCTGGCATAATAAGCCCATAAAACAGCCATACTAGCACCATGAAAAAGCGTGAAAAAAGTTTTGTTCATGGTGCTTTTATTTTGATATTTTTTGGCATTTTATCAAAAATACTTGGTGCCATTTATCGCATTCCGCTTACGGGCATTATCACCCCAGAGGGTATGGGGCTTTATCAAATGGTGTTTCCCGTATATTCCCTCATGCTTACAATTTCAAGTTCAGGACTTCCGTCTAGCATTTCAAAATTGATTGCCGAGGCGAACGCAAAAAATCAATATAAACAAGCAGAAAAAATCATGAAAGTTTCTTTTGTGTTGCTATTTTGCTTTTCTGTTTTGTGCAGTCTGGTTTTGGTTTTTGGCTCCCGTGGGTGTGCTTTGGGTCAAGGAAATAAAAGTGCAACAATTTGCTATTTTGGGCTTGCGCCCGCTGTTGTGTTTGTTGGTTTTCTTGCTGGTTTTCGTGGATATTTTCAAGGGCTTGAAAAAATGCTTCCGTCGGCAATTTCAGGATTTGTTGAACAACTCTTCAAACTTTGCTTTGGGTTGCTTCTGGCGCGAATTTTGCTTCCAAAAGGGGTTGAATATGCGGTTCTTGGAGCAATGCTTGGCATAAGCATAAGCGAACTTTTTGCGTTTGTTTTTATGCTTGTTTACTATGTTGTTTATCGAAGAAAAAGAAAACAAGGGCAAGTTCAAGATTTCACAATTCTTTCAACAAAAGAAACATCAAAACAAATTCTGCACACATCAATTTTTGTGACGCTTGGTGGGCTTATTGTTCCGCTTGGAATGATGATTGATAGCGCTCTTGTAATCAACATTTTAAAGCGTACTTCGTTTTCAACCAAAGAGGCAACAACATTGTTTGGGCTTGAATCTGGAACAGTTGGTTCAATTGTGAATATGCCGGTGATTTTGTCGCTTGCACTTGCAACGGCGGTTTTG